>JAKAZS010000049.1 GCA_021815785.1 bacterium | reverse complement strand
GCCCATTTATCAATTTGACTGGACAAATTTAAAATAGCATAAACCGGGCTTTCTTGAGTTCCTGAGACATCAGCAATAACATAGACAACTCGCATTAAATTTTTGTGGTAAATTGACTTGTCATTTAATTCCTCAACAACTTTAGTCAACTGAGACAATGGCACTGAATCACCAAAATTATTAGTAATTTTAAGATTAAGCAAGTCTTTAATCTGCGATCTTTCAGCTTTAGGCAATTGCAGTAATATGGGAATATCTTCCTTACTTTTATCAATATGAGCTAAACCACAATTAATACCACTTAAATTAGCTATCTTTAAATTTTCAACGATATCGAGAGTAGAAATATGATTTAAAGCTGCTTTTTCTTGATCGGCAATAAAATGATATTTAGGCAAATTATCTTCATAATACCAATCGACATCAACAATATTTTTGGTATCAGTTAAAATTTGTTTAATATCACTAGCTATTTTAACCTGACCAGCATATTTAGGACCATAAATTTCTAAAACCAATGTATCTAATACAGGTGGACCAGGAGGAATTTCCACAATTTTCACACTGGCATCAAATTTCTTCGCAAATTTTTCAATTTGCGGACGGATTAATTTTGCAATATCATGACTTTGGAGTTTCCGCTTATCTTTATTAACAAGGTTAACCTGAATATCAGCCAAATTATCACCAGTACGAAGGTAATAATGACGAACTAATCCGTTAAAATTATAAGGGGCTGCTGTACCAATGTATACTTCATAATTAGTAACTTCATTAATTGAAGCAATATAATTACCAATTTCAAAAGCCGCTTTGGCCGTATTTTCAATAGTTGTACCATCTTTCATATCGATAACTATTTGAAACTCATTTTTATTATCAAAAGGAAGCATTTTAACAATGACTAGCTGAAAATAAATTAAGGAACAGGCGGCGAGGAACAAAGTACAGACGCCTAGCAAAAATCCATAACGATAGAAAGGTTTATAAATAATTGGTGTCATAATCTTACGATATAGTTTAACCGTCCAATCTTCCTTATGTTCATGCTTAATATCTTTTTTCATGATCCGACTAGCTGCCCATGGTGATACCACAAATGCAATTAGCAGGGAAAAAACCATAGCTGCTGATGCTCCTATTGGAATCGGTCGCATATATGGCCCCATAAGACCACGAACGAAAGCCATCGGAAATATAGCCGCAATAACTGCAATAGTTGCTAAAATAGTTGGGTTACCAACTTCATCAGTGGCTTCAATAGTAATTTGTTTAAGGCTTTTATTTTCATTACCAGGCAAACCAATGTGTCTAGCAATATTTTCCAAAACTACTATAGTATCATCAACTAAAATTCCAATTGAAAAAATCAGGGCAAATAAGGTTATTCTATTAATCGTATACCCATACATATAAAACACAAATATCGTCAAGGCCAATGTCACTGGAATGGAAATTAATACAATTACAGCTTCCCGAAAACCTAAGGCAAACCAAATAAGTACAGCAACTGAAAACACTGCAATTAACATATGAAACAATAACTCATTAGATTTATCCGTAGCAGTTTCACCGTAGTCTCTAGTTACAGTTACATTTAAATCGTTGGGAATAATGTAGCCTTTTAGTCCTGCAATTTTATTTAATACCTGTTCACATACAATTGCTGCATTAGTAGCCTTGCGTTTAGCAATACTAATGGTTACGGCAGGATATTTTTGTTGCTTAGCAACAGCTTTTTGATTAAAGCCTATAAAAACATAATTGCTAGGTTCTTCGCCACCATCGATTACCTTGCCTAAATTTTTCAAATAAACCGGCTGATTATTATTTACACTTACCACCAGATTTTCAAGGTCACTAACGTTTTTAATAAAATCACCTGCTTCAATTTGAAAATCAATATCATTAATACTGTCAGTGCCTATTTCTGCTTCAGTATTAGCAATAGTTAAAATTTGCTTAATTTGCGTCGGGTTAATATGGTATGAATTAAGTTTGGCAATGTCTAATAAAACCCTAAATTGACGACGTTCGCCACCAATAATGGTTAGTTTAGACACATCGGTTATTTGCTTAATATCATCAGTAATTTGTGCTGCTATCTGCCGTAATTGATAATGATTATATTTAGATCCATTTAAAGTCAAAGTCATAACAGGTACATCATCAATAGAACGCATTTTAACAATTGGACCAATTGTTCCTGGTGGCGCTATATTTAAATTAGAAGCTAATTTTTGATTTAAGCGAACTAAAGCTCGTTCCTCATTTTCACCCACCAAAAATCTAACCGTAACCAAGCTATTACCAGGACTAGATTGTGAATAAACATATTCAACCCCAGGAATTTCCCAAAGGATTTTTTCTAATGGCTTAGTAACTCGTTCTTCAATTTCCTGCGAATTAGCTCCTGGCAATTTAGCAAAAACATCAATCATGGGCACAATGATTTGAGGCTCTTCTTCTCGGGCAATATTAATTACGGCAAAAACACCTAAAATAACCGATAGAATTATAACCAGTGGGGTCAATTTAGAGTCGATAAAAAAGCCCGTAATTTTACCAGCCAAACCTAAAGAAGTGTTATTATTTTCCATAATTAATTTTTCACCCGAACATCTTGGGTGATTTTATCAAAATCACCATTAATAACCGTTTCGTTAGCTTTAATACCAGAAATCACTTCATAAGAATTATCATTTTTTTGCCCTAAAGATATGATGCGAAAATCAATTTGGCCATCATTACTCACTACATAAACTCCAGATAATTGTCCTTGATTAACAATGGCCGTTTGCGGTAATAAAACCTTATTAGCAGTTTTAGTCAAAAAAATTGCCTTACCATACATACCACTTTTAATTTCAGGTATTGAAGGTAATTTAATTTTTATATTAAATGACCGCGTTTTAGGATCAATATTAGGAACGATTTCATCTATAGTCAAATTAGTAATTTCGCCAGGCAATCCATTGATTTTGGCCATAACTGGAGAATTTTTAACGAATAAATTTAAATCATCCTCAGGGATCGAACAAATTAGTTTATATTCTGGTTTTTCAATTGTTAAAATTGTTTGTCCTGGCGCAACCAAATCACCAACATTGATTTTCTTCCCCGTAACAATGCCCTTAACCGGGCTTAAAATTTTGGTATAAGCAAATTTCACTTTACTTTTGGCAAGACTTTGCTTAAGCGTTTGCATCGCAATTGTATTTTCATGTAATTTATCCTGAGCTAAAGATAAATTATTATTTGCTTCAGCAAATGCCACCTTAGCTAATTGTAACTGAGTAGCGGCTGTATCAAATTCATCATCTGTAGCCGAATTTAACTTATGCAAATCATCAATACGTTTATAACGTTTTTGCTTAAGTGCCAAGTCTGCTGATTTTGCTTCAATAGCTAATTTAGCTGATTCAATAGAGTGCTTAGCCTGTTCTATACTACTAGCAGCCTCTTCAATTTGCGATTCAATTTCTTTAACTTCATGAATTATAACATCATCATTAAGAGCAACTAAAAGCATACCGGGCTGAATTACACTGCCTTCAGCCACAGTAATAGTCTTAACGACTTCCTGAATTTGTGGAGCTATATTAATTGGTTGACTTGATTCTACAGTACCCACCCAAGAAATTTTTCCATTAACAGCTTTTAAAAAAGTTTTAACTACCGGAAAATTATAATACTTTACCGTACTAGCAGTATTATTTTCTGACGGTTTAGAACAACCATTCAGCAAAAAGGTTATCAGCATACAACTTATACTGGATTTAAAACATTTATCGAAACCATATTTAAACTTCATGTATATTTCTCCAAATCTAAAACATAGTGGTATCATTTAAAATGCCGCAGGTGTAAAGTAAATTAGCATAACTAACTTTGGTCTCATATAAAGCCGCCAAATAATTAGTTTTAGTACTAAGCTCAGCATTTTGCGCACTCATCAAATCACTAATACCAGCCAAGCCCACATTGTATCTATCCTGAATAATTTTTAAGGCTGCTTTAGCCTTATTTATTGATTCAAGCTCAACACTAGCTTTTTCTTGATTAGCAATCAATTCATTGTATGCTTTAACAACTTCAACATAAATATCTAATTTCTTTTGTTTATATTGCTGATAAGCTATTTGCTTGGCGATTTTAGCTTTGCGTTCATTAGTAAATAAAGTAGCATCAAAAACCTTTATCGACAGATTAGCCCCGAGTAAAAAACTCGATCCGCCATTGACGACTGCATTACCACTATTAATTCCGGCAGCATAAAAATTAGCTTTTGGTAAAAACTTACCATAAGCATTTTTAACATTTTGTGAACTAATGGCAATATCCGTATTAGACATTTTATAATCGGGTCGATTTAATATCGCCAATTTAAAATATTCTTCTTGGGCTAATAGTTTAAATTCCGGTTCAGCTATTTGACCTAAAACCGGAATATCAACAAAACTCAAATCTCCTAAAACACTAGCAAGCTTAGCTCTGGCTATAGCCAAATCACCGGTTTGAGTTATTTTAAGCTGTCTTATTTTTGCTAATTCCAACTCACTATTTAAAACATCAGCATTAGTTACCATACCAGTTGTATTCAAGTCACGAATTTTCTTTAATCTAGCCTTTGCACTATTAATACTATTATCCGTAAGTTCAATTTTTAATTTACTTAAAATAACCCCATAGAAAGTACTAATTAGTTTAAGCCGCGTTTCTTGTTCAATTATTTTTTGTTCATAATTTTTTTTGTCTTTATTTAATTTAGCTATAGCAATGGCGGTTTCAAGTTGAAAACCAGTAAAAATAGGTACTTGTGTATAGACTGCAGATAAAAAATTATTAATAGGATTGGGATTATTTAAATTATGAATAGCAAAATTAGACGTTGAAAATCGTTGTTGCATTAACAAAGCACTAAAGACAAAAATAGGATTATTTGAGTAATTATAATTACTAAAAGCCGAAAAAGTTGGCAAACGCTTCAATTTAGCCTCGCGAATTGCCATTAGCGCATATTTATAGCTTTCTTGTGACATACCCAAGTTAGGATTATTGGTCAAAGCTAAAAATTCAGCATTCTTAAGCGACAAAGCATTTTTATCAATTTTACGTAAAGTTATCGATTCCAAAGCAACTGCGTTTAAAGAATTGACCAGAAAAAACCAGAAAAATACAACAAAATAATTGATTCTATTTAATCTTGGAGGTTTGGATCGAGGCATTGGTAAACCTTAACTACTTATTGAATTGATGGTCAATTATACAACTATATCACCATCTAGTAATATATAACGTAAAGTTATTTAAATATCTAATAATCCTCTATACTTAATAGTTAACAAAAAATTTCATCCTTCTTTAAAATGACTTTACTTAGATTTTCAATCAATGGGTTTTACAACCAGACAAGATGCCTGACTACTGGTCAATACAGCCATCGACACGCTACCAATAAAGAATCTCTCCATCATTGATTTACCATGCGATCCTAAAATAATCAGATCAGCATTAATTTTATTTGCATAATCTAAAATCGCCTCTTTACAGGCTCCTTCTACTACGTCTGCATGAACCGTAACGCTAGTAAGAGCAGTTCTAATAATTTGCGCTTTGCTGTCAAGTAATTTGCGTGCCGCGTCAAGCATTGGTTCACTAGCCTCACTTAACAACAAACTTGGCGCCAGGGGACTACCAATCATTGGTGATTCAACTACATGCAGAAGTTTAAAAACAGTATTAGGCAACCAATTATGCTCTTTAATAATGTCAATAATATAATTACTGGTTGAACTTTCCTCAATAGCTATCAATACTGTTAAAGGCTTCTGCTCAATAGGCTCGGCTAAATACTCTTGCGTAACAATTTTAGCAGCGTCGGATAAGCTTTCCCAGCGATCAATCAAATGCGTACTGGGCTTAATGATTAAAACGGAACAAGGCGCGCTCGTTACTAGAGCGAGAGATACTGAGCCTAAGAAAAATCGCTTAAATCCTTTAGATCCATGAGATCCACAAATAACAAGCTTTATATCAGATTTTTTAATTTCGGCAAATATTGTCTCTTTAATATTACCTTTGTATACCTGAAAGGTTATACTCATTTTTGGGAAAAGTTCTTGAAGTTTATTTTTAGCTTTGGTTAGCATTTCCTTGGCTAACTCTTCATAATTTGAATTAGCCTGCTCGATAATATCTAAATAACTAACATCTGGAGTAGCTCCCATATAAACCGGTTCAATCACATGAATTAAATGAAAAGTATCATCATCTTTCCATTTGTGGTTAGCAATAAAATTAATTATTGCCTCACTAAACAAATAATCATCAACCGGTATTAAAATTTTCATGAACTTTACTCCAAAGACAAAACCCTAATAAATAACAATATTAAATTATAACTAATATAAATTGCTATACATTAAATCTCTTAGTTAAAGCTACAAATCAGTTACAACATATAGTAAAAATCGTGCCTATACAATTTCAACCATTCCAAGTATTAAAATAAATTAAAAAATTAAACACTTTACAATCGGTCGAGCTTAATCATTATGGACAATAAATGCCTTAAAATATAAGCATTAAAGTAAAATACTACGCAAACTACTTAGCCAAATATCAACATATTTACTTTAATTAATCAATAATTCCTAAGGTGAACTTATGTTAACAAAACCACATCCATTAGATATATTTGCGACTTTTAACGACAAATTGGATAAATTACCAAAATCCTTACAATTTTTAGATTCTGATTATTTAACTTTAAATAACATAATCAAAACTGAAGTCAAAGATGCACATAAATTAAAAATGGAGGCGTCACGGGTAATTCCTTTTTTAATTCTGCATCTAGCTTGCCTTTTAGTGTTTGTTTGTGGTATCAGCACCACAGCCGTACTTGTAGCTGTTAGTTTATATTGGTTAAGAATATTTTTTGTAGGAGCTTTTTTTCACCGCTATTTTTCCCATCGGGCTTATAAAACAAGCCGTTTTGCTCAATGTATTTTTGGTTTTTTAACCTTAACCTGCGTTCAACGTGGTCCATTATGGTGGGCGTCGCATCATCGCAACCATCACAAATACTCCGATACTGAATATGATATTCATTCACCTGTGCAAAAGGGATTTTTCTGGTCACATGTGGGCTGGATTACCACTAGTGAAAATATGGTTACTGACTATCGGCTAATTAAAGATTATGCCAAATATCCTGAACTCGTATTTTTTAATCGTTTAGACTGGTTAGGATCGGCTTTTTTAATTTTCAACCTGTTAGTAGCCGGAGCCATTTGCCAATCTTATTTTCCGAGCTTACACACCAACAGTTTTCAATTATTAGTCTGGGGATATTTTGTCAGCAGTGTCTGTCTATTTCACAGTACCAGTATGGTTAATTCTATTGTTCATATATTTGGTTATCGAACATTTCCGACTACTGATAATAGCCGTAATAATTTTATCGTAGCATTTTTCACTTGTGGTGAAGGGTGGCATAATAATCACCATTTCTATCCTTGGAGAATGAAACAGGGCTATCAATGGTATGAATATGATGTAACTGCTTTTATTTTAAGAATATTTGAAAAACTTGGTATTATTTGGGATGTTCGGGAAATCAAAAAAGAAGATCATGAGCATAATCAAAAAACTAAGTCCAAAGATTTAGTTAAAAATTAAATTGGTTTTGTTCTAATTTAATCAATAAAACTTCCTTTATACCGGTGAGGCTATTAACAGACATAGCTTTACCGGTATAATCATTAATATAGACAAAATATAACAGTTGCCAAAGCAACACTTGTTCAAGCATTGTTCAACCGGTTTTGTTACTTTACATCTAGACAGCTCAATTGCTTAAAAAGTAACAAAATTTTTATGACCAGACAAAATTCACCAACAAATATAGCCATCATTGGCTCAGGCATAGCCGGCTTAGGCTTAGCGTATAATTTAAACGAAAATTATAATTTTACCATTTTTGAAAAATCAACAAAATATGGCGGACATATTCATTCGGTAAATGTTATGGATAATAAAAAAAACTTTCCCATAGATATAGGTTTTATGGTTTTTAACCAAATCACTTATCCAAATTTTTGCAATCTAATCAATAAATTAAACGTTGAAATTTACCCTAGCGACATGTCCTTTAGCGTAAATTATCGACCACTTAATCTAGAATGGAATGGTGGCGGAATAAGTAAAATCTTTGCCCAGCGCAAAAATTTATTAAATTTAAAATTTTGGAAATTTCTTTTTGAACTTGACCGTTTTAACAAACTTGCCCCGAACTATCTTGAGAAAAATGAGCACATTAGCATCAAAGAATTTATTAATCAACAAAAATTTAGTAAGGACTTTTTAAATTTATATTTAATACCAATAGCATCAGCTATTTGGTCAATTAATCCAAATAATATTTTGGAATTTCCGATTACAACTTTATACCAATTTTTTTATAATCATGGATTTCTTGGACTTAATACACACTTTCAATGGTATACAATTAAAAACTCGACAAATAAATATTTGAATTTACTTACCCAAAAATTTCAAAATAAAATAATTACCAATAGTTCAATCAAAGATTTGTTTATTGAAAATGACAAAGTAAAACTTATTTTTAATGACAATTCAGTTAAATTATTTGACAAATGTGTCCTAGCAACACATGCTGATGAAGCTTTAAACATTCTCAAACATCCAACTAAATTAGAATCTGATATTCTCAATAAATTTAGTTATGAAAAAAATTTGGTAACTGTCCATTGCCAAGAAAATGTTATGCCTAATAATATTAATGCCTGGGGTGCTTGGAATTGGCGTGTGGACAAGTTCAATTCACAATATTTTTACTCAACTCATTACTGGGTAAATAAATTACAAAATATACCCAGCACCAAGAATTTCTATGTTTCACTTAATGCTAAACATTTAATTCGAGACGAAAATAAATTCTTTGAAGACAATCTATATCATCCTCAATTTACCAAAGATTCTATTCAAGCTCAAGCTAAAATTAATGAACTAAATCAACAGTATCCCAAACAACATATATATTTTTGTGGCAGTTATTTTAAATATGGCTTTCATGAAGACGCCTATACATCAGCATTGAATCTGAGTCATATTTTAAATGAGGTTTAAAGTTCATGCTCACAAATACAATCTATCAAATGCAAACAATTCACCAACGCCTAAAACCCAAAAAACGCAAATTCATGTATTCCTATACCTGGTTTGGTCTGGATTTAGATAATTTACCTTACAATCAATTCTTTAGCGTTAACAAATTTAACCTCTTTACCTTTAAAGAAACAGATTTCTTCTATGATCCACAAAACACTGATCTAACAATGAGTCTTAAAGATCGCATTATTTACTATGTCAAAAGCTTAAACAACAACCTTTCGGTAAGTAAAGTTTATTTACTTAGTCAAGTAAGAACTATAGGTTATTTATTTAATCCCATTTCCATATACTACTGCTACGATACCAATCTTAATCCAGTCTGTGCTATAGCTGAAGTAGAAAACACATTTCACGAAAGAAAACTATATTTCTTACCTTTTTTAAATAATAAATTTTCCAATAAATTAAATAAAGATTTTTATGTTTCCCCTTTTTTCGACTTAGATATGTTTTTTAACTTTAATGTCAGTAAACCCACTCATTCGGTTAATTTAGTTGTAAGTAATATTAAAAATAACGAAATTATTTTTAATGGAATTGCTTTTGGGACTGCTTTGGAATTTAATTCCCAAAATCTTATCAAACAATTTTTGAAAATGCCACTAAGCCCAATTAAAGTAATTCTCCTAATCTATTATCAAGCAGTAATTATGCTCATTCAAGGTTTTAAATTTTATCCTAAACACTTAGAACAACATTTACAAAAAAACTTTTCGGCAAAACACCTAAAACAAAATTAAAGGAAAAATCCAATGTTATTAAATAATCACTTAGCCAAATCCAGTAATTTACTTATGTATCGCCATCCAATGTATGCTTATCTTAAAAACTTTAGTGCTCGAACCATAAGATCGCATATAAAGAAAGCTCTAACATCAGGACAAGTTGGTTGTTTAAAATTCAATGATATTGATAATAGTTGCATAATAACTGGGAATATTAACAGCGAATTAAAAGTCAATTTTAATGTATTAGACGAAAAATTTTATTCAAGATGCTTTTGGTGTGGTTCAAATGGATTTGCTGAATCTTATTTAAGAAAAGAGTGGGAATGCGATAATTTATTTAAAACAATAAGTTATTTCATTCTCAACTTTCAAAATAGCTCACTTTTAGATAATAACCCAAATGATAAGCTGTTAATTAACCTGTTTAAACCAATTAATAAACTTCTTCACTTTAACAAAGAAAACACCATTGCTGGCGCCAAGAAAAATATTGCCTACCATTATGATTTAGGTAATGATTTTTTTAAAACATTCCTTGATCGTTCTTTAACATATTCATCAGCGATATTTACCAATGAAAACGAAAATCTTGAAAATGCTCAAATCAATAAATATGAAAACATTATAAAAAAACTTAACCTCAAACCTACCCATCATATTTTAGAAATTGGTTCTGGCTGGGGCGGATTTTCCATATATCTTGCCCAAAAATATGGCTGTCGTATCACCACCACCACTATATCAAAAGAACAGTATAAATATGTCAACGCCACTATAAAAGCACAAGATCTTACTGATAAAATCAATGTGGTACTACAGGACTATCGCAATTTAACTGGTCTTTACGACCGTATCGTTTCGATCGAAATGATCGAAGCCGTAGGTGATAAATACTATGAAGCTTTTTTTGCAACCTGTTCTAAATTACTCACTCTAGATGGCATACTTGTAGTACAAATGATTTTATGCCCTGATTCACGATATGAATTAGTTAAAAATAACATGGATTTTATCCAGAAATATATTTTCCCTGGCTCATTAATTCCATCGTTACATAGAATAAATCAAGCAACTAAAAAAATTAGCGATTTGAACTTATACAATTTAGAAGATATCGGCATAAGTTATGCTAAAACCCTAGAACGTTGGCAGCAAAATTTCAATCGCTCACTTAAAACAATTTATCAGCTTGGCTTTGATGAACGTTTTGTGCGAATGTGGAATTATTACTTAAGTTATTGCATGGCAGCCTTTGCCACTAAAAATATTAACTGTGTTCAGGCAGTTTATTCACGTCCAAATAATTTAAACTTATCAACCTACTTTCCTAAACTATAATCACCTGATTAATTTTTCCGACCCAATAATAACAACCAACTGAAAAGCCTAATCAGTCAAGAAAAAAATTCTACGACAAATTTATTACAATATAAACAGATACAACCAACAATGTAAATATTCACCATGCAATTTTCAATTCATGACTCAAGTCTAATATTTCAATTTAATGCCCTATATCTTACCTTGATATTTTGTGTATATTACAGTTTGAAAAATGCTGGGATAGTAGATGTTTTTTGGCCAACTATCTTTATCGCTGATGCTAGCATAATTATTGCTCAATCATCTAAATTAACGTCTAAATCAATATTTTTTTTCGGATTGCTTACCATCAGCTGTGCAAGATTACTTATATATTTGGCTTCGCGATTCAGCAAAAATTACCCAACTGAAGATATAAGATATAGTCATTTTAAAGCCTCTTATCATAAAGCACCTAATCTGGCGATTTTCCTTGTGTATCAACTTCAGGGCATATTTGCCTCAATTTTATTCATACCTTTAATTCCCGGATTAACCAGTTCAAATAATTCAATGGGGGCATTTGAATATATTGGTATAAGTATATTTATCTTAAGTTTAACTGGTGAATGGCTTGCCGATAAGCAATTAACTAAATTCAAACAAAATCCTTTGCATAAAAATAAAATTTGTCAGATTGGTTTATGGAAATATTCCCGGCATCCTAATTATTTTTTTGAATGGTTAACCTGGGTCAGTTACAGTATTTATTTAACAGGCGATCATAACGGGCATTTTGCAATTTTATCATCACTATTAATGCTCTTTCTTCTAATTAAGGTAACTGGAGTTAAGCCAACCGAAGAGTTAATGCTTCAAAGCCGCGGTGATAGTTACAAAGAATACATGAAAAATACTAGTGTATTTTTTCCTTGGCCACAAAAAAATAAAGATAGTTCAAAAAGTAATTAATTGACTTTATAAATCAGTAATTAACCATAATAATAACAAGAACTGACTAATCGCCACCATAATTACGCTTTCGGCTAATAAAATCATTCATAGCTGCGTCAAAATCCGCTGGCGTAAACTCGGGCCATAACTTTGGCGTAACATAAATTTCAGTATAGGCTGACTGATACAATAAATAATTAGATAAGCGCATTTGTCCGCCGGTACGAATAACTAATTCTGGATCAGGGATATTTTTTGTATATAGAAAATTAGCAACCATTTTTTCATCAATTTGATCAATCTGGATATTACCGGATAAAACAGCTTGAGCAATATTTTTTACAGCATTGGCTATTTCCAGACGTGAACCATAATTAATTGCCACCTGAAGGTTTATACCTGTATTAGCTTGAGTTTCTTGCATAGATTTCAGCATTGATTTATAAAGATTTTGCGGCAACGGCTCTAAATTACCAATAAAGGTTAACTTTACCCCTTTTTTTGCCAATTCATCAAATTCTTCAGATAAGACTTGAGCAAAGAGTTCAAATAAGTATTTAACTTCATCTTTGCTGCGAGTCCAATTCTCACTAGAAAATGCATATACGGTCAAATATTCTAAACCAAGAGAACCAGCGTGTTGAACGATATTTTTCAAATTGGCAACACCTAAACGATGGCCTTCGTAATTAGCAATTTTATTTTCTTTGGCAAAACGACGGTTGCCATCCATGATAATGGCCACATGACTTAATGGTAGTTTTATTGTATTTTCTAGCTGTTGAGCTACCAAATTATTGACTTTCAAAAAAATGTTTTCCTAGAATAATTTTTAAATAGAATAATATTTTAACTAAAAAATTAGCTATAGTAATCAAGATGTATTAATATTAAAGCAGTTTATTCACAATTAATAAAAAAATCCCTATTACAAATTTCAATGCTTATTCCTAAACCAAAATACTTAATTAATGGCAATGTTACCCAAATTAATATTGAACAGTTAAAATTGGATAATATTAAAGCCATAATTTTTGACCTCGATAGCACCATTATGGAGCCTCATTCTGCTCAATTAAACCAGTCTGTTGCTCAATTTCTTGATTTATTAAAACCTGACTTTAAATTAGCCGTATTAACCAATAACAAAAATTTAAATTACTTAGAACGAGTAAAAGAAGTTCTTGACTTGCCAATCATTCCCCACGCCCGAAAACCTGCCCAAGCCGGGTTTTTAAAAATCCAATCCATGTTTGACCTTGACCCCCAAAATATCTTAGTTGTAGGCGACAGGCCAATAACTGATATTTGGGGTGGCTATTTAGTAAAAATGCCAACCTGTTTAGTTAATCCTCTCCAAATTGAACCTAAATGGCTTACATTATTAAGAAATTTAGAGAGGGCTTTGATTAAAAAAAATTAACTTATTTAAATTTATCTAAGTTGTAAATAACTCAGTTAATAAATCAACAAATCTATTGTAAATTCACTTGATTCTTGTTGACAAAATGTTTAAATTGTTTAAACCTGATAGCAAATTACGGATATTTATAAATTTTGTGAAATCAGGCCTAATTTATCAAAAATCCAGGTATTAAATTCAGCTTCTTTATAATCCATAAAATTGTGTCCACCAATTTTAAAAACTTTTAAACTTGAATCAGGAAATAACTTTTGAAATTCCTGACTATCTTTTAAAATGGCAACTGGATCGATATTTCCACAAGCAAAATGAATAGGTAGTTTAATTTGAGCAAAATCAGCATACTTTGAATGCGTAAAAAAATTAATATCTTTTATGTTTTTTAAGATTTGTCGCAATGAATACTCATTTGTTTGGATTAAAGTTTTTTCCCGCCAAGGTAACAATTTATACAACTGCGTTACTTTTAAACTAGGATAAATTGAATTTAAAAATAATTCAAATCCCCAACACGTTATTTTAGGGACTTTTACTGGCATACCTACCGCTAAAATGCCTGCTATATCAGAATTTTCCTGACAAGCCAATTCAAAACTTACAATAGCTCCAAGTGAATGCCCAATAAACACATAAGGTTTAGCAATATTTAACTGAGCTAACGTTTCCTTAAGATCATTAACATGAAGCTCTAATGGCGTTTCTTGATATTCTTCAGCACTTGAGCCATGACCGCGAAATTCAAGTCGATGACAGGTAAGACCTTTACTGGCTAAAAAGTTAGCCGATTTTTCCCACATTAACGCACTTGAACCTAAACCATGAATAAAGATTACTTCACCAAAATTAAATGGTGAGGTATCCCCTTTAGCTTTAATTAAATGATTAGCTAAAATCATTAATCCACCTAATTTATAGTTTAATTAATCAAAAACAACTTATAAAGTTACTTGAAGGAAACAGCAATCAGTTTAACTAACCATGGATGTTTCTTCTTCTATTAATTCTTGCGACTTCATTAAAACCAAATCTTTATGTAAAGCATTAATAATATTTTCAGCAATTATATAAGAACCAAAACAATCATATTTATTGTTTTTATAATTCTTAGCATTACGCCCATGTCGATCCTGACATTTAGCAATAATTTTACCAACTTGACTAGGGTCGCTTAACCCATAAGCCCGTTTTTCATCGCACAAATGCTTAATTGTCCCTGCCTCTTGTGGCATAGGTTGGGATATTGTATCAAAAATCAAATCTAGATTTTTAGCCAATGCTTCATAAACCGTAAGTCCACCACCTTTAGTTATCATTAAATCAGTTATATCCATGATATTGGGCATGTTTTCACAATATGGTAAAATTTTCGCTAAAATTTTACTATTTTTACTAATTTTACAGGCTTCCTTGTAAAGCGCTTTATTATTTCCACATATAAAAACTACCTGGATTTTTAAACTGGTTTTTAAAATTTCGCGTAATATCGATAACATATTACCCCCACCAGCCCAACCAGCATTAATACAGACAGTATACAGCCTTGGGTTAAGGCCAAGACTCATTTTTGTATCTGACTTAGTAATATTTGATTGATCTAAAAATTTGGGATGAACTGGCATACCGACAATTTTAATTTTTTCTGGGCTTACACCATATTCAATTAATTTGTTACTGGCCAATTCATTAGGAACGTAGACCAAATCCGCTTTGCAAGCTGCCCAGCCTTTCCACAGGCCATCATTAGGGTCAGTTACCACCACAAAAAATTTTGTTTTATCACGTAAACCTAATTCTTCTAGACCACGCACCACGTAATTATTTAACATTGGATGAACAGAAACTAATATATCGGAATTCAATTCTAAAAGTTTTTCATGTATGTATTTTTTGGTAAATTTATAGATAAATTCATTATTATCAATTCTAAATGCATTAATAAAATTAAAGTAATAAATCATCCAGGACTGATGATAGCGTAATAAAAAATTATAAAAATCAACTAAAGCCTTATTTGCCGGATGACTTTTTTCAACGACATTATCTGCTGCAAATCTTATGTTATTAATACTTCCCGGGAATTTTGCCAGCATTAGTCGATTTGCTGCCTCAATTATGGCATTTGCAGCACTTCGATGACCACCACCAGTATCTGAATATAAAATGTTAACTTTATAATTTTTCATTGGTTACCTATTTAGTACTAATACTTAAACTTTACAACGAAAATAGACATTTCGACAAGTTGATTATATATGTTTAATCTAAAATAATAAAAATATATGTAAAGATAATATTTAAAATAGGTATTTATATGCGCAGTTTCCAAGAGTTTTTCGTTTTTATTTTATTAATAATGTTAACTTGTGTGACAAATGTTCACGCTAATTCAATTTGGATTAAACCACTGCCAACTAAGACTTTAAAAAACCACCCTAAGGAAATGGCTATTTTTGAATTAGACCATTCACCGCTTGACAACAAACAACCTCTTTTATTAGTTCATGGGTTAGCTGGTGAAAATCGACCTTATTTTCGTTGGGAAAAAGTTATCCAAAAATTCCAATTAAACCCAGAAATGGTTAAGTCTTATAAAATTTATTTACTTCGCTATAATTCAAAAACCAGCTTAACTGAAAGCGTAAACCAATTTCAAGATATTCTTGATAAATTTAGTAAAACCACCCATAATCAGCCAATTACGGTAATTGCCTTAAGCATGGGGGGAAACCTCATTTATGAAAGCATGCTTGATGCTAAAACTGAAGCCAAGATTAAAGTATTAGTAACGATGGGCACACCTTTTCATGGCACGCCATTATTTTGTCCAGACTGGATGCAATATGGTATTTATAAAAGTGATATGTTTTTTTTCTCTAAAATTGATTTAGCAATTGCTTATCACTTATTTTTTCATAAAAATCCAACTTTAACACACGAAATAAGATGGGATAATTGCGATAAAGCCATTCCCGATATCGGCAGTTTTAAATCCTGGTTACCATTTGGACCTAAAGGTAATTTAACTATTCCCAATACTGATAATAAGTATTTGCACAATATAAATTCACTAGGTTATGGTAAAGATAAACTTATAACATATGCTGGCTATATGTTAAATGGTTATATGCTACCAACTCCCATCCGTTACTTAAAATCAACCATATGCTTACCTTATTCATTTGTTGCGGTCTATGTGCCAGCATTTTTTGCACGAGAAAAAGCTGCTTTAAAATTAATCAATAAAACTATCAGCGAAATTCAATCAACTAAACAGTGTCAAAAACTCAACAATACTAAATTTGTCTATCATTTAAACGATGGTATTACACCAATAGCCAGCGCCATCTTTATTCCCGAATCAGCAATGCTTCAATATCCGCTAGCTAAAGAAAGCGATATACCAAATATGAATAAAGTTACTGATGTTAAAGTAGCTAGGGTATTTCGTAATATTGATCATTTAACTTTTATTACTGGTCAAAGTTTAATCTCACCAACTAATTTATTAACTGATGAATTACATCCTAAACTTGGTAAACAATCAATATTTGACTGGATGATGATGGATTTACTCCATTCATCTAATGAAACTCAATTAGCAAAAACGCCAATACCTTACAAAGTAATTTCACCAAAAACCGATTTATAAATAAGTAAGCCCAGTGATAAAATTGCAAAGCACTCTTAAAACCAAACATTTAAATTAGCTAAATTTATCAGTAGGCTTACTCAAATTTTATTTTATGGTATTACAAAGATTTAAATCGCTTTTAGATAATTTATCTAAAGAATAAACATAACAAGGAGCTTTACCATTTAAATAGCCTAAATAAGTACTAAAGAACACAATTTTAGGATTAAAGGATGGGCAAGGCTTATCGGTTTTAGCACAATTATCAGTACAAAAAACCATTCCACAAACTGTTGGTTTGGTATATTCTCTTCGCCAAATATTAAAAGCATTAATGATATCATCATTATACTGAAACTCAACTACTGATTTTCTTTTAAGCCTTAATGAAATATCATCATTAATATTATTACCTGAATCCTTATTTTCACAGCATAAATTATCACCAAAGGCATTTATAGAAATCATAAAAATAAAACAAAAAATAATAAATCTAATAACTAACATTTTAAATTATTTACCAAAAACAACCACAAGCATCATATCCAGCCATAGCTCCAGCCGTATAAAGGCCAAAACGTAACACTCGCCCTAAATCACGGCCAATTACATGTACCACTGGATGTTTATTAGGGTTTGTATAAACCGGATAAACCGGAGCATTATTATTCACGGATTTAGTATTTACTATAGGTGTCGAACTAGGTTCAAATCCTGCCGTATTATTGTTTGCCGAGGTTGCTACATCTTTACTAGGATTAAATTTTTTATTATTAATTTTATTATCTACATCGGCTATTGCCGTTATAATACCCGAATCATTCGGGTTAGACTTTAACGCACTTTGATAATTTTTTAAAGCTTCTTCTAATTTATCGGTATCTTCATCAATTACTCCTAAATTAAAATAAGCATCTGAATTGTGTGGATCTAATAATAATACTTTGCGATAATAACCTGAAGCTTTATCATATTTTCCATGTGAAAACTGAATAGACCCTTTTTTAAGCAACAACTTAATTTGATCTTTAACCGTATCAGTTGAACTTGAAGTCAATTGCGGACTCAAATCAGTTTGATCTGATTTTTGGCTAACTACTGGTAAAGTAGGGCTATTAACTGATTGGGTGTCTTGGCTATCTGCCATTTCAGGAGTTTCCGGTTTTAACGTATTGGTAATTTCGGGGTTTATTTCTTTAGCCCAAACCACATTAAAATAACTATCTGTTGTAAAAACAACCAGACTTAAAACTATAAATATAATAAATTTTCTTATCATCACTAATACCTTATCGCATACATTAAACCAAAACGCAAAGCCATTCGTGCCAAACGACCCACACCATAACCTAACATCTTTAAATTGCGTTGCGTATTTAATTTGTTTCCCGGTATTGGCTTAGCTGGCTGAAAGCCCGGTGAACCCGAATTGGCTGTGGCTGGAGCTGAAGCCTGGTTGTCATTAAAAGCAAAACGACTTCCCGAAGTATTGTTATTGGGTGTATCAAGACTATTACCAGTATCCAACTTAGCATTATTATTTGTTGATTTATTAGTGGTATCAAGCGCTAGATTCGGATCATTAGAATTCAATTCCATTCGAGATTGAATATCTTTAATTGCTTGAATAGTCTGAGTATCTTCAGAGTGATATTTTAGAACCAATTGATAATTTTTTAAAGCTTCAGGTAAATTATTCTGCTCTTCGGCGATTACGCCAAGATTATACAAAGCATCAATATTTTGGGGATCTAAAATAATAATTTTATTAAAACAGTTTTGCGCTAATTTATACTTGCCTTGATTCGTATAATTTATACCTTGATGAAGTAACATTTTTACTTTTTGCTTATCAACGTAAATATTTGGTTTAATACTATTAGGCAAATTTTGATCCAACGGCAATTTAGAGTCAGACTTAGAATTATCAGAACTTTGTGCAGCATAATCACTAACTGGCGGTTTTACTGGAGTACTAGTCGGTAAATCAACCGAATCTAAAATTGGCGTCAGCGATTTTTGGGCAATTAATAGTTCATCAGGCAATTGCTTGACTAAATCAGCTTTAGCCACAGTTAATATAATTAAATATATTAGCATCGATAAAACAATTACTTTTACATAAAAAATCGGCATAATCCACCAAAATAATTTTACACAACTCCTTGCCCAGGGTACACCAACTCACCTACAGGAATATCTAATTCCTTAGGATAAGCCTTATCCAAAATAATATAAACATTTTTTAAATTTTGTCGAAATAATGAATCAAAAATTGCATCATGCTCCGAATTATTAGGCTCACCATACCACCAAAACCAGTCACTGCCTTCAGCTGCATATATTTCATTAAATGCTTGAGCAATTCTTTCAGGACTATGCTTATTACTTTCCTCTTCCACCTGAAGAAATTGACGCGTATCCCATAAAAGCTCCCAAGCTTTATTTTTTAAAGCTTCACCAATCCAAATATGAAAATCAGCACTAATCCAGGAACCTGGCTGAATATTATATATATGTTCAGTTGCTGGGTTACGTTTTAAATAATCACTAACGGTGCAAACATTTAATGTACTATCTTCTGACAAGCGTCGATATAACTCACGTAAAAAAGTTTGACCATCACGTTCATAAGTCTGCCAACAGTTTTCACCATCTAAAGCAATAACGACACAGCCTTCACGGTGCCAGTTAAATAATTTTTGCTGAATATGTTTTAAGCGCATGTATAAAGAGCTAGCTGCTTCCTGCGCTTCACGTCCACCAAAACTAAAACCAATTTCATTGCTGGTAACAACTTCACGAAAAAAAATATTAATCTGCTCTTCACCAATTTTTAAATTATACGGCTGGCATAATAGTTCAGGATTCATTAAATTCCCATGTTCATCGCGGCTAATATTTAATTCTAGTGCTTTGGTAAGCAATGCCTCATCAGCAACAACCCATTCTATGCCAGCTTTTGCAATTAAACTTAATGCCTGCATGCTAATTGACAATTCTGACGGCCACATTCCTTGAGGTTTTAGACCAAAGGACTTTTCGCACAAATCAACTGACATCGCTAATTGAGCACTTGCATCCTGGGGAAATAAATAACATTTCTTCGGCAACGATGAATAAGAATTAGCTAATTTTCCTAAATTAGAATCAATTAAAAGTGGTAATATCGGATGATAATAAGGACTAGTAATAACTTCTAACTGTCCAGCATTTTGTAATTTTTTATAAGTTGGTATTATTTGCTTTAATAAATCACGTTGTTGTTTGATAATAAATTTGCGATCACTATCAGTAAAATTGTGTCCTTTTATAATTAATTTTTTTAATTCATCAATATTTTCCAACCAAAGACTATCAAACCAAGTTAGATTAAACCAGGTAATCATATCGCTAAATTCCTGAAGCGTAAATTTTTCAAGCATTTGGCTTGGTTTTAAACCTTGTTTAGCTAAAGTTGTTTTTTTGATATACAAAGCATAATAGTGCTCATAAGGAGTAATTTGAGTTTTAAGCTCAGCATGAAAAGAATTATTTAAAATATATAATTTATCTTCATCATTATAATCAGCTGGCTTTTTTAAAGCTAAATACAATTCTTGATCGCTAGCATCATAATTAGCGTAATCTTCAATTTGTTCAATAAGCGAAGGAACAAGATTAAAAGTCTGACGAATTTTAGGATATTCGGTCAATAACGTAGGCATATCTAAATAATCTTTAACGCCATGTAATCTTACCCAAGGCATAATATATTTATTAGCCAACCGATCCTTGTACAACGGTTGATGCATATGCCAAACAAAACATACTGATAAATGCTCAGTCATTAATTCTCCTTTTAATTAGCTATTTTACTTTTAATGAAGCATATTCATGCAATTCAGTAAGCACCGTTTGATGAATTAACTTATTACTAGCAAGAACATTTCCTTGATAAAAATCCAATATTTTACCCCGCAAATCTGATACAACGCCCCCAGCTTCGGTTACTAAAATACTACCAGCAGCTAAATCCCAGGGCTTTAAATTATATTCCCAAAAGGCTTCCAGTCTACCGCTAGCCACATAAGCCAAATCCAGGCTAGCGGCTCCATCGCGTCTTACGCCATGGCTTACATCAGTCAAATGGCTAAATTCAGCTTTATTATTTTGCGAACAGTTTTTGGTATCAGGAGAAAAACCTGTAGCCAAAAGGGCTTCATTAATATTGTTAATTTGCGAAACTTTTAACTTTATCCCATTTAAATATGCTCCATTATTTTTAACCGCTGTGTATAATTCATTATTACAAGGATTATAGACAACCCCTAAAATCATTTCCTTGTCAAGCTGAAGACCGATTGATACAGCAAAAAATGGATATGCGTGAGCATAATTTGTCGTCCCATCAAGTGGATCAATTAACCATAGGCGTTTTGATGTATTAGAACAAACGTTATTACCTTCTTCAGCAAGAATTGAGTCTTCGGGGAAATTTTCCTGAATTATTTTGACAATCAATGCTTCACTTTCTTTGTCAGCATTGGTTACAATATTAAAAGCTCCTTTATAATCGATACTTTTTATATCACCCAAATATTTTAATAATACATTGCCAGCTTTTTTAGCTATATATATGGCAATTTCCAAATCTGTATTCAAAAGTCTTAACTCCTTATAAAGGCCAAGCAACAATAATCAATATTGATATGTAATTAATTATATTATGATTAATAAGACTAAATATAAATTAAACGGATTTTTTAAGTATTTACAACAATAGATTGTCAATATATTTTACAAATCTATATTGACAATCTATTGTTATATATTATTTTTGGGTAAAAAAATATATAATTTAATTTTGCCGTAAAGCAATTAGTCAATTTTGTCAATTAATTTAGATCTAAGTTTATCCAGTCTAAATTTATTATTTTAACAATAACGATAAATTACCCTAGCTTAAACCCTATGCATCCAAGAGGAAATTAATGAGTCAAGAAGAATTTAAAGTAAATCTGCCTAAAACCAGTTTTCCCATGAAAGCAAATTTGGCTACTTTAGAGTTAAAACTACTAGAAGATTGGGAAGCCAAAAACATTTATCAGGAAAGTTTAAACTTACGGCAAAATGGTGAAAAATACATACTTCATGATGGGCCACCTTATCTAAGTTCCAATAAAATCCATATTGGCACAGCTTTAAATAAAATTTTAAAAGATATTGTTACCAAATACAAGTCTTTACAGGGTTTTTATTCACCTTATGTCCCTGGTTATGACAGCCACGGACTACCAATCGAAAATGCTGTTTTAAAAACCATAAAAGGTGACAGGCAAGCTTTATCACCAGCTCAATTGCGCCAAAAATGCCAAGAATTTGCTCTGGCAAATCTTAAAGGGCAAGAAGCTGAATTTAAAAGGCTAGGTGTCTGGGGGGATTTTGCTAATCCATATATAACTTTAAACAAAGAATATGAAGCTGAGCAGTTAAGGGTTTTTGCGATAATGGCAGCTAAAGGATATTTGTATAAAGGCTTAAAAGCTGTTTCCTGGTGTCCTACCTGCGAAACGGCTTTAGCAGAAGCTGAAATTGAATATCAAGATCATCAAAGCGACGCCGTGTACGTAACCTTTAATTTATCATCCGCTAGTAAACAAAAATTAAATTTTGATACCAATCAAACAATCGCCCTGGTAATCTGGACAACAACACCTTGGACATTACCAGCCAATTTAGCCATAGCCGTTAATGAAGAATTTGATTATGAAATTATCCAAATTGATAATGAAAAAATTTATATAGTTTCAGCTGATTTAAAAGAAGCTTTTTTAGCTAATACCAAATTAAATGAGTCTGCAATTAAAGTACTTAAATCAGTTACTGGGAAACATCTTCAGGGCTTAGATTATCATCACCCCTTTGAAGAACGTGTTTCACCGGTAGTTATTAGCAGTCATGTAACCAGTGAAACTGGTACCGGGCTAGTTCATATAGCTCCAGGTCATGGGCCTGAAGATTTTGAACTAGGTCAAAGACTAAAACTTGGCATAATTTCTCCAGTTGATGAAAAAGGATTTTTCACCGATGAAGTTAAACACTTTGCCAAACTAAAATACGACAAAGCCAACGAACCAATTATTGAATTATTAATTAAAACTGGCAATTTATTAGGTCACAATAAACTTACCCATAGTTATCCACACTGCTGGCGTTGTAAAAAAGCCTTAATATTCAGAGCTACTAAACAATGGTTTGCTTCAGTCGATGGCTTTCGCGAACAGGCACTTAAAGCCATTGACACCGTAAAATGGATTCCCGAAAGTGGCCGAAATCGAATCTATAACATGGTGCAAAATCGCTTTGACTGGTGTATTAGCCGACAGCGCTCTTGGGGTGTGCCAATTCCCGTATTTTACTGTGAAAAATGTAACACCATACTTATGACACCAGAGTCTATTGAAGAAGTTGCTAAAATTTTTGAGCAAGAAGGATCAAATAGTTTCTGGTTAAATGACGCAAATTATTTTCTCAAAGATAAATTTAGTTGTAACAAATGTGGGCATAAATCTTTTACCAAAGAAACCGATATAATGGATGTCTGGTTTGATTCAGGTGTATCCCATAAGGCTGTAATTGAGACACCGCC
>JAKAZS010000126.1 GCA_021815785.1 bacterium | reverse complement strand
TTTAACTCTAAAACTTTCTTCATTCATATTAATAATATGACAGTGATGAATTAAATGATCTAACAAATTAGTAATTGGCGAAGAAAAATTAAACGTACTCACCCATTTGTCAAGATGTATGATGTAACTAGCAGTTATTTTGAAGGCTTGGAAAATGAGCTTGCTAATTTTGGGTATAATCGTGATAAGAAAGCTGGCAAGAAACAAATCGTAATTGGAATGCTTACTGACAAAGATGGGCATCCAATTGCGTGTGAAGTATTTAAGGGCAATACGTCTGATATAACTACGTTCGCCACATTGGTTAAAGATTTCGGTAAACGTTTTGGCGTTGAGAAAGTAACTCTGGTAGGTGATAAGGGGATGATAAAAACTTATGGTATCAATGAGTTACATAAAGAAGGTTTCACTTATATAACAAGTATAACCAAAGCGCAGATAAAAACACTTTTGCAAAATAATATTATTCAACTTGGTTTATTTGACGAAGACTTGCATGAAGTAAACATCGATTCAGTTAGATATATTCTAAGGAAAAACCCTGTGAGAGCCAGTCAAATAAGTGCAAATCGAAATAGTAAAATTGACAAATTGTTAAAGTTAGCTGAAAAAGAATCCAAGTATCTTAATATGCATTTAAAAGCAAGCTCAGGCAAAGCATTAAATAGAGTTTTAGCATATGCAAACAAGTTGAGAATTTCCAATCTGGTTGAGCTAAAAATTAGTAATACAGGCATTGAAGCTATTTTAAATGAAGATAATATTAAAGAAGCTGCGATGTTAGATGGCTGCTATGTCCTTAAGACCGATATATTAGCTGAAGATTTAGACCTTAATAAAATTCATGAAAGATACAAAGATTTAGCTAAAGTAGAAATGGGTTTTAGAACAATTAAAACAGGGCTCCTTGAAGTACGGCCAATTTGGCTAAGAAAAGAAAAGCGCACTATTGGTCATGTATTCGTATGTATGTTAGCTTATATGGTATCGAGGAAATTAGCAGAAAATAAAATGCCTGGCGAAACAATTACTGATATAATTGCTGAGTTAAATAGAGTGCATTTATTAAATATCGTTACCCAAGATGAATCAGTTGAGCAATTGACAATAATTGCTCAACCTCCAGTCAGAGCAGCACAAATTTTGGCTAATTTAAATATTAAACTTCAACCACCCAAAAAGTTGCCCACTAAAGCAAAAACAAAAAGAGGAGACTAGCGTCTTACCTGGTACTGGTTTCAAGGATCCGTGCGGCCTGATTTTGGCGGAAGATCCGTTATACAGAAAATATAAAAAGCAACTAAACTTAAGCATGAGGCAAGAACATATTGCTGGTGAAAAAGTATTTGTTGATTATGCTGGCGGAACCGTACCAATAATAAATCCCGAAACAAAAGAAGTTAAGCAAGCCAATTTATTTGTAGCAACATTAGGTGCAAGCAACTATATGTACGCAGAAGCGACATGGTCAATGGGCACTAGTGCATGGGTAAATGCACACGTAAATTTATTTAATTTTCTTGGAGGGGTTCCAAAAATAATAGTACCAGATAATACAAAATCTGCAATAAATAAATCAAATTATTACGATCCAGAAACAAATATTACATATCACAAAATGGCACTACATTATGGAGTTGCAATTTTGCCAGCCAGACCAAGAAAACCTAAAGACAAAGCAAAAGTTGAAAAATCAGTTCAAATTTGTCAAACCTGGATATTAGCAGCTCTTAGAAATAGAACATTTTTTAGCCTTGGTGAGCTTAATAATGCTATAGCTGAATTATTAAAAATAGCCAATAATAAACCATTTAAAAAAATAAAAGGAACTAGGTCAAGTTGGTTTGAGACAATTGATAAACCCGCATTAAACCTATTGCCACAAAAACAGTTTGAAGAAGCTATCTGGCAAAAATGTCGTGTTCAATCTGATTATCATTTAAATATAGATGACCATTATTACAGTGTTCCCTATGAATTTGTAGGCAAAGAAATAGAGATTCGAGATACTCAAAAAACTATTGAATGTTTTTACAAAGGCAAAAGAATAGCAAGTCATATAAAGAGTGTTGAAAAAAACAAAAAAACGACACTTGATATTCATATGCCAAAGTCACATAGAGCTATTGCAGGCATGAATAAAAATGAATTATTTATGAAAGCAAAAGTAATAGGGCCGCAAACAGTTGAATTGTTTAATAAAATAATTGCTAGTAAAGAGCATGAATCACAAGCTTTTAAAACCTTAGCTGGCATATTAAGATTAGCCAAAAGTTATGGTGAAGACAGATTAGAAGCTGCAAGTGAAAGGGCTTTATTTATTAACAGTTATGCTTATACAAGTATTAGTTCCATTTTAAAATCCGGGTTAGATAAACAAAAGAATCCAACATTATTACAGGTAGCAGCAATTGAGCACGAAAATATTCGTGGTTCAAATTATTTTAATTAAATTGGAGGTTAAATATGTTACACAATCCTACTATCAATAAATTACAAGCCTTAAAACTATCAGGTATGCTTAAAGCTTATCAGCATCAACAGCAAACAAAAAATATTAACGAGTTAAGCTTTGATGACAGGCTGGGCTTATTAATCGATAATGAAATGACAGATAGAGAAAATCGAAAATTAACAACCCGCTTAAAATTAGCTAAATTAAAACAGCAAGTATGCTTAGAGGATATAGATTTAAGTTTTAATCGAGGTGTAGATAAATCAACAATAAAAGCTTTAAGCCAATGTCAATGGATTAAAGAAATGTACAATGTGTTAATTACAGGCCCAACCGGCTCAGGTAAAACATATTTAGCTTGTGCTTTAGCTCAAAAAGCTTGCAGAATTGAATATACAGCAATGTATTTGAGAGCTCCAAGATTTTTTGAAGATCTTACAATTAGCAGAGCAGACGGTTCATATAAAAGATTATTAAATAAATTAGCTAAAATAAATCTTTTAATAATTGATGATTTTGGATTAGTAAAACCAAATTATGATAATTCTCGTGATCTACTGGAGGTGATAGATGATAGGTACAAAAAAAATTCAACCATAATTACAAGCCAATTACCAATTGAAAATTGGCATGAAGTTTTAGGGAATCCAACAATTGCCGATGCAATTTTGGATCGCGTGGTACATATATCATATAAGCTAAATTTAACCGGTGGATCAATGAGAAAAAAAGATAAACCATTACAACTTCAAACTGATAAAGAAAATATATAGGAGGTATTATTAGACTTATTTATCAAGCGGCCACTTTGGATAAGAATCACCGGCCACTTTGAATAAGAATCACCGGCCACTTTCACAAGAATATACACACTTATTTTAACGACAAAACTTCTGATTGCAAGTCAGCTAAAACACTTTGGGTGTTTTGGTGGCTTTAAAAATCAGGAAGATCCGATTTATATTTAAAAAAGTAATTAAAATATTGTCGTTTTTAATTCAACATATTAAAATAAGCAATTTAACAGCTTATTTGCCAAAAACAAATTTAAATCGTTAGCTATATTTTTGGATAAAATATTGTCAATATGTGAGTTATACTCTATGCTCTCAAGAGGGTCGATTTTATTATGCCATTAACACGCGAAACGTTGTCTATACAATTATACCCGAAATTGCCTAAATTATTTGCTTCGATAGTAATTCATAATTTTTGATATTTTGTTGCCATCTTTAGTTGTCATACTTTTTTCGTTTACATTTCTTGTGAAAATTACAATTAGCTCAGTTCTGACAATTGCTTTACAGCTACCAAAACTTTACCTGTTCTTAATTTTTTTTGTTCAGTTATAACGTAACTACCAGGCAAAAATTGCCATATCTCATCGTCTGGGTTGTAATTATCCATACTATGCAACAAATATATATTGTCTCGGATTTTAGAAGCATTAGTGGGTCGATATACTACAGTTCCCTCATCTAAAAGCTCTATGTAGACTTCATAATTTACTAATTGTTTAACTGCCACTAATGACATAACACCATTTATAAACTGTTTTTCTGCCATAACATAATTTCTTGGTAAAAACGCCCATTTTTCAACAATTGGATTATAATTGTCAGAACTTAGTAATAAACAAATATCATCTTTGATTTTAATTGCCTGTGTTATAGCGTATCTTGTACTACTGTCAGCTAAAAGAGGTATATGAACTTGTTGAACTTGGAACTGCTTTACTGCAATCATAATTGAAAATTCGTTAGTAAACCATTCAGTTGGCATTTCATTAGCAAATCTTTCCTCTACTAAAACGAAGCTGTTTGGTAAAAACTCCAAAAACCCTGCTTTGGGTTCATATTCGATAGGATTATTTAATAACCAGATACCATCTCGGATTCTATTAGCTGATACGGCACAGTACCCTGTGCTACTTTCACCTATAAGCCTTACATATATTTTTTCCATATTTATATTATCTCTAAAATTTAAACCCGTATGCACCTAATTGCAATATTTCATTAGTTACATCATCAATAATAATTGAACGACCATTAAATTCGTATCGACTTGCAGGGTTACCAGGGTTTACTTTATTAGATGCGTTGAAAACCTTGCCTTTTTGTATTGTTTCAGTAATCGACTCATTAGACCAACCACGTTTATTCATTCTGTTTGCCAACTTTATAGCAGATTTATGTGAACCTAGTCTCCAACTTATACCTCTGCTAACAGTAGAGCGAGAAGCCATGCCCTTGATGGCGTTACTTACTAAGCCAGGGCTCTTGAGAATTACCAAAGTAATAATTAAATCAATCATTGGATCTGGAAGCGCTTGATCGTGAAATGGCTGCAATGGTTGACCTGCTGGGGTACCACCACCATCTGGACTTGGTGACATAGGTGGATTTCCGCCACCACTACCGCTACCGCCAGAACCACCACTGCCGCTTCCAGCAGGCGACCCGGAACATTTGCCACCGCCTGGCGGTG
>JAKAZS010000048.1 GCA_021815785.1 bacterium | reverse complement strand
TTACCATTGCCACGATTATATTGAATTTGTTTGGCTTGAAATTGATCAAGTCCCCAGGCCGCTGATAATCCAGTCATTTCGTTCTTTAAACCAGATGTGATGTTTTCAAGATAGGCTTTATCCTCCGATTGGCTGTGATTAGGATTGTTGATAAAGTTGTCGTATTCTTTGCGTAATTCTTGGTAAGCAGCTTGAGTCCCATTTGTCTTGTTGACTTCTTTGACTTTGTTGATTGAGCTTTCAACCTGTTGGTTAAATTGGTAAATAGAATCAGGCATGTTTATTCTCCCTAAATTAATTATGCTTTCTTAGTTGTCATTGTAGTTGAAATCAGAAAATTTTAAAAGTGCCTAGGGTAATAATTAATATTAAATTTTTAAATTAGCTATTGGTTAAACAGAGTTAAAAATTAGCGAATGGTTTTAAAATATCTTGGGCCGTTTTAACTAAGTCGTCAGTCAATTTTAAGTTGCTAGCCTTAATGTTTTCATTAATTTGGTTTGTACTAGTAGCTCCAATAATGGTTGATGTTACATTTTTATGGCGTAGACACCAGGCTAAGGCTAAGCTTGCAGCAGTGGTATTATATTCTTTGGCGAGGCAAGCAAATTTTTCTACGGCCGTTAATACTTCATTATCTAGATGATTGCGCCCTTTTAAAAACATATTGATTTTATCGTTACTGGCTCTGCTATCTTTCGGTAAAGGTTGATTAGGTTTGTATTTACCAGTTAAAATACCTTGAGCTAAAGGTGAAAAGACAACTTGGCCTACGCCAAGTTTTTCACAGGTTGGAATGATTTCATTCTCAATAGTACGATGTAATAAGTTATAGCATGGCTGATTGGATATTGGTGGCATCGCGTGTAATTGCAGAGCGATATTGGTTACTTCTTCGATTTGTGAAGCTTGCCATTCACTAACACCCCAATAGAGAATTTTGCCAGCTCGAGTAAGATCGTCCATGGCTTTAACTAATTCATACAAAGGAACTTCGCTATCAAAGCGATGACATTGATACAAGTCAATATAATCCGTATTCAAGCGTTTTAAACTTAAATGGCATTGTTCAAAAATATGTTTGCGTGATAAACCTTTGTCATTTGGCCCATTACCCATAGGAAAAAAAACCTTGGTGGCAAGTACTAGAGAATCACGTTTAATTTGTTTTAATGATTTACCCACTACTACTTCGGCTTCACCCAGAGCATAAACATTGGCGGTATCAAAAAAATTAATACCTGAATCATAGGCATAATGAATTAATTCGTCATTTTCAGACTGTTCGATGGTAGTACCTGAGGTAAGCCAACTGCCTAGGCCAATTGTACTTAGTTTTATACCCCATTTGCCAAGTTTACGATAGTCCATTATTTATCTCCTTTATAGGTAAAAAGAAAATTGTTATTAAGCCAGGAATACTTAATATAGCACATAAAATAAAATAGTTGCTATAACCTAAACCAGTAGCTAGATAGCCGCTAAATAATTGTGGGATGAAAACGCCAAAAGCCATTAAGGCTGTAGCAATAGCATAGTGGCTTGATTTAAACTTAGAGTTTACGGTTTGTAATAAAAATATCGTATAAGCGCTAGTGCCAAGTCCATAGGCAAACTGTTCCAATGCGTTTAAAATTGTAATAATGTTTATTCCTGGTTTTACAGTACTTAGATAATAATAACTTAAAATTAATAAGTTTTGGAATAAAGCAAAAGGAAATAACAGTTTTTTTAGACCTAGTTTGGATATTAAATAACCACCTAGAATTCCGCCAAATAATAATGCCAACATTCCATACGTGCCGTAAATTAAACCTAGTGAAGTAAGTGGAATGTTTAAGCCACCATTAATTTTTAGATCGAGTAGAAATGGCGAAGCCATTTTAAGCAATAGTGATTCACCCAAACGATACAGTAAAATAAATAATGTGATAGCGATTATTTTAGATTGATTAAAATAGTTTAAAAACACATAAATAAATTTTTTTAATGTATAAAATGTAAATTTTTCTTTAGTTTTAGGCTTGGCTATTATATTTGGCAAAGTCATTGTGTGGAACAAATAGGCAGTCATAATGCTAAGACTAACAATTATGAGTGTAATAGCCCAGGAAACATTTTTTGAAAAATATTTTTCGAAATTGCCTGCCATAAATACTAAAAAACCGGTAGCAAAAATCCAGGCTATTTTATAAGCGGTGTTGCGAAAGCCAACAAAATAGGCTTGCTGCTTTGATGATAAAACTTCCAGATAATAGCCATCAATAGCAATATCTTGAGTGGCTGATGCTAAAGCAATTATTAGTAATATAACACTAAAGGCAATATAAGAATTAAAAAATAAAGATGTTGTAGCTAATAATAAAAACAAAATTGTAAGGATTAGTTGTTGTTTTAAAATCCATTTTTTTTTGGTATCATAAAAATCTACAATAGGTGCCCATATAAATTTTAAAGTCCAAGGCAAGTATAATATTGTTGTTGCTATGCCGATTTCAGTTAAGCTTATGTTTATATCTTTAAACCAGATTGTTGAAACCATTGTTACAATTGCATAGGGCAGACCTTCAACAAAATAAAGAGTTGGGATATAGTAATATTCATTTAAATGTTTTTGTTTATGTAAGGACATTCAATTTTTTGTAACGATCTTATTGTTTTATTCGCCTAATTGTTATATTGTAAACTATTAGGCAAATAATATTACTTAAATTCAATTTTTAGCTCATGAATAATCCTGATTTAAATAATATAACTATAACTAATTTTCAACCAGTCAATAATTGGCTGTATCGAGGTGGCCAGCCTAAAAGTGATGAATTCTGCCAATTGAACGAATTTGGTATTAAATCAATAATTTCATTTAGATACAATAGTAAGGTAATGCAGTGGGAAAAGAGCCTATGTAAGACATATGGTTTGAATTATTTTCCCATTCCCTTAAACTATATTGTTCAGCCTAATAAACAGCAAATTAAGAAGTTCTTTGATATTTTGGATAATGTTAATTTTCATTCAATCTATGTTCATTGTAAACATGGTTGTGATCGCACTGGTTTATTAATTGCGATGTATCGTATTGTTTATGATCACTTTAGCTTTTATGAAGCCTATCAGGAAATGGTTGATTTAGGTTTTCATAAAATTAAAATGCATCATTTCAAGTGGATATTAAAAACATTTGCCCAAAAACAATTCCCCCTAAATATTTGTTAGTATGAGATTAAAATTTGTTAATCTTGTGATGCGTTACTCAAATTAAGGTAGATAAATATTATGAATGATTCAATTAGCCTAAATGATAACCCCGAGCAATTTCTTGGTGTTTTAGAACTTTTAAACACCTATACTAAAGAAGAGTTAAAAGAAATCCTTCAAGTATTTAATGTTGAAATTAAAGAATTGATGGTTAAACTAAATCAGGAAGTTGCCCAAAATAATATTGAACAGGCTAGTTATATTTGTCATCAGTTAAAAGGTGTGTTTTTAAGCTTAAATTTAATTTCTTTAAGTAAGCTTTGTGTAGAAATCGAAAACAAGTTTTTAATCAATCAGTTTGATGAAATTGGTGTTAGCCTAAAAGAGTTAGATAGTTTAGTGCTTAAACTGTTAAACTTTCTTGAACATCAAGGCTGGTTTAGAGATTAAGTAAAAGTTTTTTTTACGACCACATTTGTATAATTGGCGCTAAAATGTTAATTGTGCTTTAAAACTTGGCTAAAGGAGAAAGATTGTGAATCCGGTTGTATTAGTGATTTTAGATGGTTGGGGTATTAGTACTAATAAATTAGGTAATTCTATCCTAAATGCCAATTTACCTAATTATAATTTTATGTTAAATAATTATCTGAATTATCAAATTGAAGCTTCGGGAATTCATGTCGGTCTACCTGATAAGCTTATGGGTAATTCGGAAGTTGGTCATTTGACTATCGGTAGTGGAAAATCGGTAATTCAAAAACTTACCTTGATTTCTAATACAATTAATAACGGGAGTTTTTTTACTAATGAAATTTTGTTAAATGCTTTAAATAACGTTCAAAAAAATAATAGTAAATTACATATTTTAGGTTTGTTAAGTGATGGTTGTGTTCACTCAAGCTTAGATCATCTCTGGGGTTTACTGGAAATGACCCGCCGTCATAAAACCAAACAGGTAGTTATTCATCCAATTCTTGATGGTAGGGATACTCCGCCACGATCTAGCCTTAAATTTATTAAAGATTTAAATTCCCGGTTAATGTCAAATGAGCAGATTGGGGTAATTAGCGGACGTTTTTATGCTATGGACCGTGACAAACGCTGGGATCGGATTGAAAAATATTATAATGCCTTGGTTTTAGGTAATGGTCAGGTTGCCAATGATGCTTTAACTGCCATTGGGGAAAGTTATATAAATGATGTAAATGATGAATTTATTGAACCAACGATAATAAATAATTTGCCAATTGAAGATAATGATAGTGTAATTTGTTTTAATTTTAGACCAGATAGAGTGCGTGAAATCTCTTCGGTACTGACCAATATCAATTTTGATGGTTTCAACAGAGTTGAATTTCCACATATTCATTATGTTTGTATGACTGAATATGACGCTAGCCTTAATTTACCGGTAGCATTTGATGCGCATACCATGAAAACTGAGGATATTAAGGTGACTTTACCGGAAATTTTATCCTGTCATCATATAAAGCAATTGCATGTAGCCGAAACTGAAAAATACGCCCATGTTACTTATTTCTTTAATGGGGGTAAAGAAGAAAAATTAGCCAACGAAGATCGTATGCTTATCCCATCCTTGAAAGTTAATACTTATGATTTGGCCCCAAGTATGCAGACTCCCGAAATCTGTAAACTCGTTTGTAGTAAAATTGCTAATAATGAATACCCGTTTATTGTTTTAAATTTTGCCAACCCCGATATGGTAGGTCATACCGGCAATCAGGAAGCGGCTATTTTAGCTTGTGAATCAGTGGATCGGGCTTTGGCTGATTTATTGGCGGCAATACGTCAGGCCAAAGGTAGTTTAGTCGTTACGGCTGATCATGGAAATGTTGAACAAATGATTGATTATGTGACTAACGAACCCCATACAGCTCATACTAATAATAAAGTCCCGTTAATTATTGCTTCATTTAATCCAGCTAATAGTATTGAAAGACTTAATCAGACGCCGCAAAATCTTAGCCTGGTTAATGTCGCTCCAACTATTTTAAGTTTAATGGGTTTAGCTATTCCACCCGAAATGAATAATGACGCGCTCGTTAAAGTTAAAGCGTTGATTTAAAATTCAGGTGTTTGAGAAAAAGCTCATGAATTGTTTGTTAGGGTTAAACTTATGGTTTTACATACAAACGCATAAATTTTAAATTGTAAACAAGAAAAGTTTGGAAGTTATAATTTATTTAAGTTGAAAATAAATTTTTGATTTTAATTGAATTAATTTTGAACAACTGTTTCTACTGGTCTTTCTCCAGCAATAGTATAGGTAACTGGAGCCCCAATGCCAGGCATGCCATGAAAAAACGGTATGAATAAGAACGGATTTGAAGTTATGACGGTAGAAAACTGAACGTAATAGGTATTTTCCGTTGGCCGATAAACTGGCCCAATTATATTGGTGGCACTTATACTTCCTAGTGGCACTATATTAGCTAGTCTAGCAAAAGCTGAGTGATTTAAAAAAGTCCTAAATGTGTTGAGATCGTTAACGGCTATACCAATACTATATGCGCTAAAAGCTGGTGAGCCTCCGGTGCTAGTATTGGTTACGACTTGAAGATTCGTTGATAAGTGATTAAGTTGTTGGTCGTTCATAAAATTACAACTCATATAAGCCACACCCATTTGAATAAGATCAATCATGGGAAAGAAAATTAACACTAAAAGTACAAATAAAGCCGGGCCAAATTCAGCAATTGAACCGGTTTTTTTTCGTTGAGAATTTTTCGTAATGTTAGTAATCATGATAATTTAAGGTTTGCTATTTTTCGTAAAATTAATTGGTTTAGAATTATGTTTTTATTGATTTTAAGCTTAATTATTATTAGATAATCTTATGGCTGCTCTATTTATAATTATTATCTCATGAATCGGCTTTGTCAAGAAGAAGTTTTCGTATTATTGGGGAGCTTGTCCTACATAAGGGTCACTAGCTGCAGCCGTTAGAACGATGCCATTTTGACCATAGCCCGGAACCCCAAAAGGTAGATTAATAGTCATTTTGGAAGTAACGGTAAACATTTGAGTTGTTGAATTGGGTAGAGTAGAAGTTAACACTACGGATTTGAGTATCGCATTAGTTTGAAAACCTGTTTGGATAGCTGAAACTACGGTCGGAAAATTGGTAGAATTAGTTTGATTGGCACAAACACGCGCTGCTCTAGCTACGAGATTATTATTAATATTAGCGGCAATAATGAGTACTAAAAAGTCAGCTAGAAAGGGTACGACCAGGAGAAGTATGCTAACACCAAACGCTAGCTCCACAAGTGCTTGACCAAAGGGTTTATGTAAAAATTTTGAATTATATCTTTTCATGTATGAAGATGTTAGTAAAAACCAATTAAGCTAATATATTAAATATGGATTATACCTTTTTAAATGGCTAATTGAAAACAAAATCAGGAAAATTTTTAATTTTCGGGAACAATTTCAATTGAAATTAATTACTGATTTTAGTAGGCTGAATTTTTAATTTATAAGCTGATAGTTTATTTTTTTGTTTTACTTATAAAGTATGTATTTCTTGACAATATTAAATATATTATCAAGAAGTTTTTTGATTTTTAGACTTGGGTATAAAATTAAATATAAGTATAAACTGGAAAATTTAATATTAATTAATGATGCTACTGCTTGACTTCTGATTTAAATAAATATAATATTTTCTAATATATTATATAATTTTAATTTTTTAGACTTACTTACTATTTTACCTAGCAAATTATTTTAGGAGGGTTTCATGATAAGGAAACGGAAAAAAGGTGCAACGCTGCCACTGGTTGCAGCGTGTTTAATAATTTTAGTAATGCTCGTTGGTGGTTTCCTAATGCTTAATATGCAATTAGGTAGTAAACGCCAAGTACAACAGGCACTTGACTCAGGCACACTTAATTTAACCAAATATGCTACAGCGCAAAGTTCTAGCGGTGTAGGTGTTGGTGTTCCTTTGTTGGCTGGAGTTGAACAGTCAAATTTTGGTTCTTATGTAAATAGCAGTGGAAATATTGACTTGCTTCACTATAATGCCTGCGTTGGCCAGTCTATTCTGGTGGCATTAAATGCACTGGAACAAGGAACTACTGCTGGTAATACAAATGCTCAGGCTGTGTTAAATGCAGTTCAAGCTGGTAGTAATAGTTTAGGCTATCGCTTATCTCAAAAAATGGCTAATACGAGTAATTTAGCTAGTTATTTTACTAATGCCGCTAATACTAACCTCATATCAATGGATAGTTCGGTTTCTCAAACCACTCCTATTACCTTAAATAGTGTGCAACCAGGTTATATGAATGGATTTCAACCCGGTTTGACAAACCCTAATCCTGAATCTGTGTCTAATGTTTCAATTAATACTTCGATGTATTCACCAGCAATTGCGGCTTTTGTCAATACTTATGTAAATACCACTAGACCAGATCCCAGTAATCCAGGGTCTTATTTGTTAAACGGTTATCAACCGATAACGTTTAATTTTGGCAGCACGCCAACTACAATTATGGCAGTCACCATGCCACCAAGCCAAGGAGCCCATTTGGGTACAGGGATCCCTAGTGAATTTATTGCTGCAACTCCTTATACAGCAACAAGTGGAGCTGTTCCACCTAATTCGTTTTTAGTAAATGCTTCAGTAAACTCAGCTGGTTCAAGTGTACCCCAACTGGTCAGCTCAATTTCTGGTTTAGCTGGATCTTGGTCACAGACTTATCAGCCAAGTATTGCTAATGGCTATATGCAAGTAAGTAATGTAGCTGGTATTGGTTTTCCCGGTATACCAACTTTTTTAAATCCAACTGATTCGGTTTTAAATAATGAATTGATGACTGGTGTGTTTATTGGTAATAACTCAACTTTTTCAACCGATCAAAGTTTACTTAATCAATGGGTTACTTATAATCAAAATGGTCAGCAAGGAGCCCAACCTTCTAATGTAGGCATATTTAACGCAAGCGGTAGTGCAGCCACAGCTTCTGATTTAGCTGCAATTACTTCAATAGGTGTAAATGATTCCAGTGGTAATTCAGTTGGTGAATGTACCTGGTTAAGCTTTACTGGAGCTACAGCAGAATCGCCATGTCAAAATTTAGCTAATGCATTTCAGGCTGCTTATGGAACTTCTAGTAGTACGGGTTTACCAGCCGAATCTTTAATTGCTGTAGAAGCAGCTAAAGCTCAAGTGATTAATAATTATTCTAATTTTATTAATGTTTATTTTGCTAGTGGGACTTGGAATTGGGGAGCAACACCATCTGATTATACTATTAGTAGTTCAACTGTTAATGATTATTACAATGTTACCGGGACTAGTGCAACTATTGGTGTTACTGGTTTACAGGTGTTTAATCATAATGCTGCTTATATTACTCAAAGTGCAGCCAATCAAGCTTGGAGCGCTGTTGGTGATATCACTACCGTAGTTAATAGTACGGTATCGATAAGTAAGCCTGGAGCAATTTGGGATTATTTAAATGATGTCCGTAATGGTTGTAGAGCTGCTTTGGTCTACCCTTTGACAGCTGATAGCAGTGGGAATGTAATTAGTGAAAGTCAGTTCCAAACTGCTTTGCAAACTGCTTTAAATGCTAATCCCAGTTCAGCATCTTATGTTCCGGTTGGCAGTATTATTCGCCGAATAATCCAATTAGAACCTAATAAAAGTATAGCCACTTTAGCCAAGGATATATATAATGTTCTGGTAAATACACAAGTGCCGATGAATTCATCCTTTTATATTGCGGTTAATCGAACGGCTGCAAAGGATAGCGATGGAACCTACCCAATTCAATTAACAATGAGTGCCCCGGCTGGATATAACGCTACTAGCCCCCAAACTCCAGATGGCAACGCCGTCACTTATGTTAATTCGTACAGCGTTATAGGCTTAAGTGTGGATACCTATCACGAATTGGGAATTCACGATCAATTATTTACCAATTATAATGGTAATTTAACGGGTAATGATTCAGTAGTTTGGACGCCAAGTACTGGTTATGGTAATTTAGTGGGAAGTTTATCTTTTACAAATTATTTAACTGGAAGTGAAAATTTCTCAGCACCTAATTAAACAAACGTAAAGAAAGTTTAAATACTTAAAATAAAGGGGGGTTATTTATAACAACCCTTTATTTTTTTGCAAAAATTGTTTTTTAGATTTTTAATCTAATTAGTTTAACAATTATCTTGACTTCTATTGCTCAGAAGTATATTATATTTAGATATATTATATAAATTTAATTTTTCAGACTTACTTACTATTTTTTAAATAAATTATTCTTCAAGGAGGGCATATGTTAAAAAGACGCGAAAAAGGTGCATCGCTGCCATTGGTTGCAGCGTGTTTGATAATTTTAGTAATGCTGGTTGGCGGCTTTTTAATGCTTAATATGCAATTAGGCAGTAAACGCCAAGTACAACAGGCACTGGATTCTGGAACACTTAATTTGACTAAATATGCTACAGCGCAAAGTTCTAGCGGTGTAGGTGTTGGTGTTCCATTATTAACGGGATTAGAGCAAAGTAATTTTAGTTATTTTTTAAATTCAAATGGTAATATTGATTTATTGCATTACAATGCTTGTGTCGGACAGGCGATTATTGTGGCATTAAATGCTATGGAGCAAGGAACTAATACTGGTAATGCTAATGCCCAAGCAGTATTGAATGCCGTTCAAGCTGGTAGTAATAGTATCGGCTATCGTTTATCTCAAAAAATGACTAATACGAGTAATTTAGCTAGTTATTTTACTAATGCTGCTAATACTAACCTCATATCAATGGATAGTTCGGTTTCTAAAACCACTCCTATTACCTTAAATAGTGTGCAACCAGGTTATATGAATGGATTTAAACCCGGTTTAACTAATCCAAATCCTGAATCTGTGTCTAATGTTTCAATTAATACTTCGATGTATTCCCCAGCAATTGCGGCTTTTGTTAATAATTATGTAAATACCGCTAGACCAGATCCTAATAATCCAGGATTTTATCTTTTAAATGGTTATCAACCTATAACATTTAATTTTGGCAGCACGCCAACTACAATTATGGCAGTCACCATGCCACCAAGCCAAGGAGCTCATTTGGGTACAGGGATCCCTAGTGAATTTATTGCTGCAACTCCTTATACAGCAACAAGTGGAGCCGTCCCACCTAATTCGTTTTTAGTAAATGCATCAGTTAATTCAGCTAATGCAAGCGTACCCCAACTGGTTAGTTCAATATCGGGTATTGCTGGATCGTGGTCACAGACCTATCAGCCTAGTATCCCAAATGGCTATATGCAAGTAAGTAACCCTGCTGGTATTGGTTTTCCTGGTATTTCATCATTACCGGATGCCACAACTAATATTTTAAATAATGAGCTTATGACCGGGGTCTTTATTGGTAATAACTCAACTTTTTCAACCGATCAAAATTCACTTAATCAATGGGTTGCTTATAATCAAAATGGTCAAGTTGGGCCCCAGCCATCTAATGTAGGCATTTTTAATGCTAGTGGCGTGGCCGCTACCGCAAGTGATTTAGCTGGTATAACAGCTCTGGGCCAAAATGATGCAAGTGGTAATTCGGTTTCTGAATGTACCTGGCTAAGTTTTAGTGGATCGGCTGCTGAATCTCCTTGCCAGAATTTAGCTAGTGCTTTTCGTGAAGCTTATGCATCTGGCAGTGGTAATAGTGGTTTACCAGCGCAAAGCTTAATAGCTGTTGAAGGTGCTAAGGCTCAAGTTTTGGTAGATTATGCTCAGGTTGCGAAGTATTGGCTTGGTGAAATATCCTTGCCCGCATATAATTTAGATTTTACAATTATTGGTTCAACGTCTTTAGATCAATATAGTCAGAACGGTGGACAAACCACTATTGGTGAAACTGGTTTACAGATTTTTAATCATGATATTGCCTATGTAACTAACAGTAATCAAAGCTATGTAGGATCTGCTTCACAGTTTAATGCCATGTATGGATCGGTTAATAATGCTGGTGTATCAATCAGTAAACCTGGAGCTATTTGGGATTATTTAAATGATGTCAGAAATGGCTGCCGTAAAGCTTTAGTTTATCCTTTAACAGCTGATGGCAATGGTAACGTTATTAGTGAAAGTCAGTTCCAGACTGCTTTGCAAACTGCTATAAACGCTAATCCCGGTTCAGCTTCTTATGTTCCGGTTGGCAGTATAATTAGAAGAATAATTCAGTTAGAACCAAATAAAAGTATAGCAACTTTAGCCAAGGATATTTATAATGTCCTGGTTAATACACAAGTACCGATTAACTCATCCTTTTATATTGCGGTTAATTATAAAGGTGTTAAAGATAGTGATGGTAGTTATCCAATTCAACTATCTATGAGTGCTCCTGCTGGATATAATGCAACGAGTCCCCAAAGCCCTGATGGCAATGCGGTAAAATATGTTACATCATATAGTGTAATTGGGTTATCGGTTGATCCTCATCGTGAATTAGGTATTCATGATCAGTTATTTACTCAATATTATGGAAATTTAACTGGTAATGATGCAGTTACTTGGACGCCAAGCACTGGGTATGGTAATTTGGTGGGAAGTTTATCCTTTGCCAATTATTTATCTGGAAGTGAAAATTTCTCAGCACCTAATTAATTAGTTAATTAGATTAAAAATTAAAAAATAGGTTTAAGTAATTACTTAAACCTATTTTTTATGTAAAAATATTAGCAATACTTTTAAAGACATCAAGGAGATTTATATGAAGTTGCCAGAATTATCCAAAATTGGCTTGTTAAAACCATTGTCAGTATTATTTTTTATGGGTAGTTTAAACTTTAACGTTATTACCTATGCTTTAGATGCTAAAGATCCTAAAACCGAGAAAGATAAAATTAAACTTACCCCTTGGAAATACAAACGTAATTTAAATGAATTTAAGCCGACTGAATTAAAAACTATTCCTAATTTACCAGGTTTGCCACCGTATAGTGGCAAAGATGTCAAACCAAATATTGTGTTGCAATTTCCTAATGCTAAAGGTGGTATGGTCACTGACTACAGTTTTGAAACTAGTGATAAACCAGACAAAGCCTATTCGTGGTACCGCAGTATGCTGTCAAGTGGAGACTGGAAAATGCGCATTAACCCAATGAATGTAGGGGCGACTTTTCCTAAGACTGGTGTGGCCATAATGTGTACTGGTACAAAAAATTCTTGTACGGTAACCGTAAATCAATTACCAACCAAAAAATGTCAAGTAAAAGTTTTGTTCCGTCAGGGAAAATAATTTTTCTTTAACAATAACTTGTTTTTAATTTGATTATGCTTTTAAATAATTACTTGATAAGGTTATAAAGGAATGTGTTTAAATCGTTATAATAATTATCAATTATTACTTAAGTAACATTTGATCCCTTAATATAAAACTGGTAAAATTGCTTCTTAGTTTATATAACTAACTATTTAAATTTAATAAAAATTTTTTAGTTTAACCTTAGTATTAAAATTTCAAAAAGGAGACGAAAACTTAATATGAACTCTAAATTACAAAACTTACTTACAGCTACGGCAACAATTTCATTAACAATGTTACTTTGTTCTTGTGGTTCAAGTACTGATACACCAGCCCCATCGGCCTCTACTCCAGCTCCAGCTGCTGGTGATGCAACTGCTCCAGCCAGCACACCACCAGCCGCTACCCCAGCTCCAGCCGCTGGTGATGCAACTGCTCCAGCTGGCGCCCCAGCTGCTACTCCAGCTCCGGCCAGCACACCCCCAGCCGCTACCCCAGCTCCATCAGGAGAAAGCAAGTAATCTTGCTAAAATAGTTTAAATCAAACTTAATTACATAAAATTATTAAGCTTGATGGTATGTTTGTTATGAAAGCCATAATTAAGCCTTAAACTTAATTATGGCTTTTGTATTTTGAGGTAGTTAGAATGTCAGTATCTAAAAATTGGTCTTATATTGTTGGAATTCAAATAATAATTCAATTATTTGGATTTAATCATGCTGTGCTAGCTCAGAATTTAAATCAGCCTAATAACTTAGACCAAGCCGAAACACTTGGTCAGCCAGTTAATAGTAACCCAAATCCTTATCCTATTAATAATCCACTAAATAGCCTTCAAAAGCTTTTAAGTCCTGAAACAATTCCGAATAAAGCCCCGCTATCTGTACCGGCATTGACTTTTGTTGATGTTACCAGTGGCCAATTTGGCAAATTAGAAATTAATCTGGAACAGGCTAGATTTCAAGATACGGCTGTAGAAAATTTGCATTTAGTGGCCAGTAATTTTGATATTACCCAGGGTAAATTAAGTTCTTTGGATATTGGCATTATCGGTGGACATGTTCAAGATTTTATTTTTGACAAGTTAAATTTAAGTAGTAATAATGAAATGTATTTTGACAGTAATGATTTCCTTACCCAAAAAACTTTAACTTTTACCACTCCAGTCCAAGCTAATGTATATGCGGAAATTAGTCAAAAGAGTTTAAATAGTTTTTTAAATGCACCTAATACCTTAAACCGTCTATCGGCTACGGCTAATGGTAAAGTGGCGATGATTGCTAATATGTTTGGTGTAAATAGTAATAATCTTGGGTTTTCAGTAATGGGGCTAGAAGCTAATTTGGCTAGCCATAATCAATTAAAATTAAACCTTGATACCCGTTTAGGCCTTGGCCAAAATACGGCTGTAGTTCCAGTTGAAGCTTCAGCAGTTATCAGTTTAGCTAATGGCTGGATTACCCTTAATGATACTCATTTAATTACCGCTGGTCAGGAATTACCTGCGCCAATAGCTAATATGTTAGTAAGTAAAATTAATAATTTGGCTAAATTTAATGACAACTCGCGAGATATTAGTTTTCAGTTCACCAGATTAACCGTGCAACCAAATCGTAAATTTTTATTAAGTGGGCAGGCTACCATTAATAAGTTACGATTTGGTAAAAATTAAATATTTTCATTAAAAACTATCTACATTTTATTAAAACCGTGTTAATTTTCTATTTGGTAACAATTTACTAGTACTAGAAAGAAAAAAATGTTTCGCCGCCGCGATAATCGTCAATATGATCAATTACGACCTATAAAATTTACCCGCAAATTCACCAAAAATGCTGAAGGTTCAGTATTGGTTGAATTTGGTGAAACTAAAGTTTTTATAACTGCTAAGGTTGAAGAACGTGTCCCAGCCTTTTTAATGGGTAAAGGTCTTGGCTGGATAACCGCTGAATATTCATTGTTACCAGGATCAACGTTGGTTCGATCCGTGCGTGAGGTAAATCGTGGAGCAGCATCAGGTAGAACTAATGAAATTCAAAGGTTAATTGGGCGTAGTTTAAGAGCTATTGTGGACAGGCGCGCTTTAGGCGAACGCACTATTTCGATTGATTGTGATGTTCTTCAAGCTGATGGAGGTACTAGAGTCGCTAGTGTTAGTGGTGCTTATCTGGCTTTGTATGATGCGTTGCAAAAAATTAGAAGAAATAATTCTGGCGAAGACTTACCAATTATTGAACATATGGCCGCAGTGAGTATTGCTCAGGTTGATGGACAATTGGTTTTAGATCCTAACTACCATGAAGATGCCCAGGCGCAGATGGATAGTAACATTGTGTTAAGTCATTCTGGTAATATAATTGAATTACAAATTGCTTCGGAAAGTACACCTTGGGATCATGGTAAACTGCCAGAGCTTATGGCTCTAGCCAATAAAGGCGTAAAAGAAATAATTGAGGCGCAAATTTTAGCCTTAAAACAAAAATAGAGTTTAATTTAATCTAAAACCTGCTGACAACATTCAAAATTACTATTACAATAGTTCTATTGATATCGCAATAGATATATGAGGTAGTAGATTAAATTTGTTTAAACAGAATTTGTTGACCGAAAATCCAATTCACGAAACATTTAAAGATATAACAGCCTTTCAGGTAGTTAGATCGGCTTTTAAAGTAATGTGGCAAATTTATAAGCAACAAGGCTTAAAAATGTCATTGCGCGTCGTTCCCATAGTTTGGACCCTGATTGTTGCCATACGAGGCTTTGCCCATTATCATTTTCTTGAGTATGAACGAATTCAAAAAGCTAATGAAAGTGATATTGACCCTGAGGAAGCGGTATTAAGTATTAATGACTATGAGAAATTTAAGCAATTAGGTAGTTATTTGTGTAAACGCTTAAATCAACTTGGCCCAACCTTTATTAAAATAGGTCAGATGTTTTCTACAAGAGCTGATTTGCTTCCGCTACCAGCTATGCTGGAATTGGCTAAATTACAAGAAGAAGTTATTCCGTTTGCAAACGATATTGCTTTTGCCCAAATTGCTAGCGATTTAGGTAAAAGTAAAGAAGCATTGTATGCAAGCTTTGATGAAACCCCAATAGCTGCAGCTAGTCTGTCTCAGGCTTATAAGGCTCGACTGTTGGACGGACGGGAAGTTGTGGTTAAAGTTCAACGACCGCAATTGCGTAAAATTATTACTAGTGATGTTCAGATTATTGCAGCTATAGCTAACGAGGTTATGAATTATCCGACATTATGTCGACATACAGATTGGCCTAGCGTAGTTGTTGAATTCGCCAAAACTATTTATGAAGAAATTGATTATTTAAAAGAAGGCAGAAATGCTGATAGGTTTAGGCACAATTTACGTAAATTTGAAAGCGTTTGTATTCCTAGAATAATCTGGAAATTAACTGGTCGCCATGTGTTGACCATTGAGTATATTGGCGGAGCTAAAATCACTGATGTTAAAGCCATTACCGATATGGGATTTTCCGTTGATGAAATTACTAAACTTGGTGCTGAATTTTATTTAAAACAATTACTTGATGATGGCTTCTTTCATGCTGATCCGCATCCAGGAAATATGCGGGTTATGCCGGATGGCCGAGTTGGTATTTTTGATTTTGGTATGGTCGGTAGGTTAAGTCCAGATTTAAAACAAAACTTAGTTAATGCATTTATTCATGTCTTGCGCAATGATTATATGGCGTTGATTCAAGATTTTATTAATATGAAAATTTTAAGTGATACTGTTGATAAAGAAGCTTTGTACAATGACTTATCGCCAATTATTCAAGCTCGGTTTAATACTAAAATGTCCAAAATTAGATTTAAAAAAGTCCTCTTTGATTTTTCTGATGTCTGTTGGCGTTATCCATTTAGCTTGCCTAGCGAATTTACTTATATAATGAGGGCTTTGCTCACTTTAGAAGGAGTCGCTTTAAGTATTAATCCCGAATTTGATTTTATTACTGCTGCCTTGCCATTTGCTCAATCGATTGTGATTAAAAACAATGGCACTATTGGTAATGCCTTATTTAAAGAGGTTTTTAGCCAAGGCAGGTTTGATGCCAAGAGAGCTTTTTCGTTAATTAAGGCAGCGGCAAAATTTAAAGCAAATTATCATTAAAGCTCTGATCATAGCCAATCATTAATGTGCTTTTACAAAGTTGCAGTCTTTAGTAATTTGAGCAATTAAAGCTTCAACGCTGTTAAATTTTTGTTCGGGTCTTACATAATTTAGAAAGCTAATTTCAATTTCCTGATTATAAATATCCTGATTAAAGTCAAGAATATGAGCTTCAATAAGCGGATTAGCTATATGAGTATTGTTAAAAGTTGGTCTTATCCCAATATTAATTACGGCTTTGTATTCTTGATTGTTGATTTTGGCTAGTCCTGCATAAACGCCATTGGCTGGTATAGACTGGAATTCAGTTACTTGAATATTGGCCGTTGGATAGCCAATGGTGCGTCCTCGTTGGTGTCCGCTTATTACAGTGCCGGTTAGGCAAAACCCTCGGCCAATTAACTTGTTGACAATTTCAACATTACCTAGAGCTAGGTTTTCGCGAATAACTGTACTAGATACAGCAAAATTATCTACGGTTAAGATTGGACAGATATGTAAGGCAAACAGGTTCTCTTTTGCCATTGATTGCAGTAAAACACAGTCACCTTGTCGATCCTTACCAAAATGATGATTTTGACCAACGGAAATATATCTTGCGCCCATCGAACCTTTGAGAATATTTTTAACATAGTCTTTGGCGCTTAAATTACATAATTCTGGCGTAAATGTTAAAACCAGGACAATTTCAACACCCAAATGTTCAAATTGTTTAAGTCTTTGATCGAGCGTTGTCAATAGCAATGGCTGTTTAAATGTTGTTAGCGCACGCGGATGGTCCTTAAAGGTTACAACGCCACTAGTAATATTATTGGCTTTAGCATAGTTTACTGCCGAAGCAATAACACTTTGATGGCCTTTGTGGACACCATCAAAAAAACCCAGGGCAATGGCTGATTTTGCAACAATATTTGGGGTAGGATTCGTAAAAACCTTCAATGAATAAGTCCTTATTAAATCATTTGACAAGTATGGATATCTGGTTTAAATTTTATTTAGCTAATCTCATATTTTATCCTAACTTTGGCTATTCTTCATTAATACGTTATTTCATGTAAACTGTAAAAACTGTACTAAAATTATTGGTAAAAGTTATCGTTTTGTGTTAAAATAGCTTATACTCAATAAATTCAGGTGTTTACTTATAAACTAATTCATTTAAACAGATGAAATTTTTTTATGTTTTTAATTAAATTAATTGTGAACGACCTGCGTTTAACATATTATGGTTGGCGACAATGAATGAACAGGATGCAAGTAAATTAATGTCTAATAATACAATTTCTACCGACGATTTAATGAATAATCAAACTTTAAATGAAAATTTACCAGAAAAAGAAGTGGTATATGATGCCAGTTCCATTGATGTTTTAGAAGGTCTAGAGGCGGTTCGAGTGCGTCCAGGCATGTATATTGGTAGTACTGGTCCAAGAGGTTTGCATCATTTGGTTTGGGAAATTGTAGATAATTCTGTGGATGAAGCCTTAGCTGGGTATTGTAAAAATATTGAAGTAAGTTTAAATGAAGATGGTTCAATGACAGTAGTTGATGATGGTCGTGGCATTCCTACCGAAATAGTCGAAAAAACTGGTAAAAGTGCTGTTGAAACTGTGTTTACGGTTTTGCATGCTGGTGGAAAATTTGGTGGGGGCTCTTATAAGGTTTCCGGCGGTTTGCATGGTGTTGGTGCCAGTGTCGTAAATGCTTTGTCGGAAAAGCTTGAAGTTGAAGTCTATCGCCATAATAAAATTTATACTCAGGTCTATAAAAAAGGTATCCCTGATGGTGGCTTAACTGAAGCGGGTACGACTGATTTAAGAGGAACAAAAGTAACTTTTTGGCCCGATAAAACTATTTTTCACGATATAAATGAAGATAATGAGCGTGTTGAAATTTTCTTTGAATTTGATACATTATTAAGCCGGTTGCGTGAAATGTCATTTTTGAATAAAGGCTTAAAAATGACCATTACAGATAAGTCTAAAAATCGCACAGAAACTTTTTTCTATGAAGGTGGGATTGCCAGTTACGTTGAATACATTAATGATACCAGAAACTCATTGCATAAACCACCAATTTATTTCGAACAAAACAAAGATGATGTTGTAGTTGAATGTTCAATGCAATGGACTGACTTGTATGGTGAATCGGTTTATACGTTTGTTAATAATATTAATACCCATGATGGCGGTACCCATTTAACCGGATTTAGAAATGCTTTAACCAGGGTAATAAATGATTTCGCCCGAAAAAATAATTTACTTAAGGAAGCCGAAAGTAATTTTACTGGTGAAGATGTTCGTGAAGGCCTAACAGCCATAGTTTCAGTTAAAGTGGGCAATCCTCAATTTGAAGGTCAGACAAAGGAACGTTTAGGTAACCGTGAAGTTCAAGGAATTACCCAGTCAGTAGTTAGCGAAGCTTTAACCGATTGGTTGGAATTAAATCCTAAATCAGCTAAAGATGTTATTAATAAGGTTAATCAGGCTCGTATGGCTAGGGAAGCTGCGCAAAAAGCTAAAAATTTAGTACGTCGTCAGTCAGCTTTAGAAAATTCTTCGCTTCCGGGTAAATTAGCTGATTGCTCTGAAAAGGATGCAGCTAAATGTGAAGTGTATTTGGTTGAAGGTGATTCGGCTGGTGGCAGTGCTAAACAGGGAAGGAACCGGGTTTTTCAGGCAATTTTACCCTTAAGAGGAAAAATTTTAAACGTTGAACGTGTTCAGCCAGGCCGTATTTATGAAAATACTGAAGTGCAGGCTATGATTCAGGCTTTGGGCTTAGCCGTTAAGGAAGATGAAGAAGAAAACAATTCTTCGGCTAAAACGGCTGGATTATTGCGTCCCAATGCGCTTAATTTAGATCTATCTAAATTAAGGTATCACAAAGTTATTATTATGACCGATGCTGATGTTGATGGAAGTCATATCCGAACGCTGTTGTTAACTTTCTTTTATCGTTATGCCAGACCAATGGTTGAACAGGGCTATGTGTATATTGCTCAGCCACCTTTATTTAAAGTTGAACGTGGTAAACGTGTTGAATATTGCTACAATGAACATAAACGGGATGTGGTCTTAGCTGAATTAGGCGATAAGGCTATTGTTCAGCGCTTTAAAGGCTTGGGTGAAATGATGCCGGAACAGCTTTGGGACACTACCATGAACCCAGCCACCAGAACCTTAAAACAGGTTACGGTAGATGATGCTTCGGAAGCCGATCATATTTTTGACTTGCTAATGGGAGAAGCCGTTGGTCCCAGGCGTGAATTTATTGAACGTAATGCACATCTAGTATCTAATTTAGATATTTAATATAAATGTTTTTGAGAATTAAACTTGCTGATTTGATTACGCTTAGTCGGGTAATAATAGCTATTTTTGCGCTGGCTATTTTGCATAATGAAAAACTACGTTTACTGGCTTTTGTCTTAACTGCCGTAGTTATTTACATGGATGGCCTGGACGGATACGTGGCACGTAAATTAAATCAGGCAAGCCCATTTGGGGCTGTGTTGGATATTGTTTGCGATCGTATTGTTGAAATGGCTTATTGGATTGTTTTTGCTAGTTTAAATTGGATAAGTTTTTGGATCCCTTTAATATTTTTAATCCGCGGAAATTTAGTTGATAGTATTCGTGGTTTTGCTCAAAGTGAAGGATATACTGCTTTTGGTGTAAATACTATGATGCAGCATCCGGTTAATAAATTTTTGGTATCATCTAATTTTAGTCGATTTACCTATGCCATTACTAAAGCCTTAGCTTTTTGCCTGATTATTGCTAGTCACTGTTATACGTTTAAACATTATCATTTAAAGCATATTGCTCTGTGCTTGGTTTATATTGCCACTGCATTTTGTTTAATTAGGGGAATTCCAGTTTTAGTAGAAGGTACAAGATTTTTGCGTAAACTAACTACTAGTTAAACTTTAACCAAAAATTGGTAATGGTTGTTTTGGTAAATTATAATCAGGGAAAATATTTTTAAGTTCTTTTTGACTAATACCCATATGTTCATTTAAAATCAGCGATAAAACATCTCTAAAATCTGTATTTACTGGGATATCTCGGTTTTCATATAATTCATTGGCTGCTAGTCCACTAAATTTACCATAGACTTTTCCTCCGGCAATTGGTTCGCCTAATAGCCAGATTACGTTGCCATGTCCATGATCGGTTCCGGCATTACCATTTTCATGAGCTGTGCGTCCAAATTCAGAAATGATTACAATTGTTGTGTGTTTATAAATTGATCCTAAGCCTTCAATAAGATTAGCTAGTCCATTACCCAAATTATTTACATGATTAAATAATTGCCCTTTAGTATTGCCTTGGTTTACATGGGTATCAAAGCCACCAAATGAAATAAAAGCACTAGTTATATTAGCTTGTCCGGTAAATAAAGTGGCGATTTGTTTACCAAAATTTTCATTAGGTGTTGGTGCTCCATTATTAGCTGCCACCATTTCTTTTTGTAATTCATCAATAACAATATGGTGGGCTTTCATGGCTTCATTATAATTATGACTTAATTCGTCATTGCTATTTGTATATAACTCACTAAAAAATTTATTAATTATTGGCCGATCATACACCTGTGGTTTGGCTAAGGCTTTACCTAAGGAAATATTAGCGACTTTGTTTGGTCCATCAAGAATGCGTGGCATAATTGGACCAAAATTTACGGTGTTAATGGGTGACTGACTTTTGGGCAAAACTGATACCAGCCGATTCATCCAGCCACTGGTAGTTGATTTAACCCCAGGTGTTCCGCTTTCCATATAATCTTGAGCATCAAAATGTGATCGGGTTGGATCAGGAGAGCCACTGGCATAGACAAAAGCTAAAGACTTATTATCCCAGTATGGCTTTAAGGACTTTAAGCCAGGATTTAAGCCAAAGAAACCATCTAAATCAACTAGACCATTATCATCTTTGGGTGATGGAATGGCTATAGTTGGGCGATATTCGTAATAACGCTTGTCGCCATATGGTGTTACAATATTTAAACCATCAATAGCGCCCCGTAAAAAAATTACCAATAGTTTATTTTTCTGACTGTTTTCATTGTCGCTATCGGTTAGGCCAACGGCTTTTAGACCAGGGCAGATTAAAAAAGTAGTGGCTATTGCTAAATTGCTGATAAATTGGCGTCGGTTAATATTGGCCATGGTTGTTATTTCCTTTATTTAATAGTAATTAAATTCTGGGGATCCGATAAGTAAAGCTGGTTTTAACTGCGCTGGAGCTTTAGTAATGGTATCAATAGTAGCTGGTGTCAATGTCTCCTTTAATAAAGGAAATACTAATTCAAAATTTAGCGCATTATTTTGACCAGTTAAAAATTTACCACTGCCACAAGCTGTAGCAAAACTTATGCGTTGTAATATAGACTGTGGGTTAAGCCAGGCGGTTTTGGTGCATTTATAACCATCAGGGGTAAGACAAGAGTATAACGGTTCACCCATTTGATTCATAATCCCAAGAAGACCCATTGCATTATTTAAATCACTATATTTAAGGCAACTTAGTCTTAAGATTGCTATTACATAACGATAAGGACTTTTATATTTTACGCGATAGTATTTTGGATCAAAAAATTCTGGTGAATTAATTAAACATTCCATAACTGCTTTAATATTACCGTGGGTCTCGCTAAATTTGTCGGCTAGCTTATTTACCACACTAGCTGGTGGATCATCGGTTAAAAAATACTGAGCTAATTCGTAGGCAATATGATGAGCTGTAGCTTTTGAATTGGCTAATAAGTCTAAGGCTGCATTGATTTGATCTAAGCCACCGCTGGCAATTTTTTGGTCAAGGATAGTTTGACTACTAAAATCATGACGGTTAGGATAAAAACATGAACCAAAAGCTTCATTGGGTATGGCATTTTTGGGCATTTTTTCGTGCCATAAACTTAAGCCAGTTAAAATATGGGCTAGATTAATTACATCGGTTTGGTGATAACCACCGTCTACACCCAGCGTATGTAATTCCATTAATTCGCGGGCATAATTTTCATTAATTCCTAGTTTGAGTTTGTTATTATTTTGCTCATGAGGATTTTCTTTAATATGGCTATTTAGATAGTTATCCAAGTAAAATAACATTGCCGCATGATTAGCTGTAGCGCCTAGTAAATCACGAAAATTACCTAAGGCATTGGCGCGAATGGCACGTTCTTCATACGATCCTACCCAAAGGTGAACTAAACCTTTGTCATGACTAACATTAAAATGATTAAACCAGAAATCGGTCATAACTTCTTGCAACTGGCGTGGACTCGACATTGCTCTTTCAATGCGGGCTTGGGCTGATAAGAGATAAAATTTACGAAAGTTTTTTAAAAACAATTTATTTAATTCGGTTTTATCTGAAATAGCAGGATTTTGATTGGCAATAGCAAGTCTGCCATAGTTTTGGATAATTTGGGTTGGGCTTAAAATAATTGCTTCATTACTTTTAAGATCGGTCATTAAGTAAGGTGGTAATTCGTAACTTTCAGGGTTTAATTGGTTGTCAATAAACTTTTTTACGCCAATTTTTTTAATATACTCAAAATCACCAGGCTTAGGTCCATAGGTTAAGCGGTTTAAAACCTGGAAGATTTTTTCATTTTCACTTAATTCTGGGGTTTTGGCTATGACTAATTGAGAATTGCTTGCTAAAATTAATATTAGGCTTAGAATATATAATATTGATTTCTTCATAATATCCTCAAAAAATTAAATGGTACTTTAAATATTTTATAAGGTTTTTAAAAATAGTACATTAATTATGACAACTAGACTAGCTAAATGTCAAAAACAGAATGATTTTCTAAATCTGATTATGATAAGGTATTAAACTTTGTTAGTTAGTTCTTCAATAACTAAGTTGTATTCAATTTCAATGGACTTTATTAGCTGTTCAAAAGTTGCTTGCTCAAATTCTTTAGAGCCAGAGGCTAAATTTTCTAATTGGCGATTTAATCCATAAAGTTTTTTTAGTTCAAGGGTTAGACAGACACCTTTAAATCCATGTGCTAAATCTTGGATTTTTAGTGAATCTTTCTGCTTAAGTGCTTCTTTTAAATTATTCAGAAAATTCATACCGTCGCTTTTAAACATTTCCAGTAATTTATTTAAATCACTTGGGTTATATTTTATATTTAAAGTTTTAAAATCTATACTTAAATTATTTTCCGGATTAAATTTAAGCCATTTTAATATAGTTTGTTTAAATTCTTTAGGATTGATTGGTTTGCTTAAATAGTCATCCATGCCACTAGCTAGGCATTTTTCGCGGTCGCCAGTCATGGCATGAGCGGTCATGG
>JAKAZS010000047.1 GCA_021815785.1 bacterium | reverse complement strand
AAAATCAGTATAGTTGACTACACTACCAACGCCAGAATGATAGGCTACAACTCCAGCTAGAATAACCGATAGTAAAACACCAGCAATAGTAAATGGATGAATTTTAACATCATTTTTAGCTTTAGACTGTAATTTAAATAATTCAATATAATTAACTAATTTTTGAAAAAATGATTCGTTAATTTTAAAATCAAGTTTTTTTAAATCTTTTATTAACAAAGCCATTGACTGATATCTATCTTTAGGATTTTTTGCCATGGCTTTTAAAATTATGGCATCAATTTTGTGTCCGTATTTTAATTTGGGTAATTCTTTGGATATGAGTTTAGGCATTTGGGCTAAATGTTTATTGATAGTATCAACAACATTTTCCGATTCAAATGGAGGTTTGCCGGCAAACATTTCATACATTAAACAACCTAATGAATAGATATCAGAACGCTTATCAACTTTTAATCCCTTACATTGCTCAGGAGACATATAATAAAAACTTCCAAAAATTTCTCCGGTTTGGGTTAATCTATTCATAGTCTGACTGTTTTCATAGTCGATTTTAGCAATACCAAAATCAATTAATTTTACTGGATCATAAGCATTATTAGTCAATATGATATTTTCTGGTTTTATATCACGATGAATTATTCCTTTCTCGTGAGCATAATCAAGTGCTTCAGAAATAGGAATTAAGAATTTAATTATTTCATCAATACTTAAATTCTTACTGTTATGAATGTAATCGGATAATTTTTCACCTTCGACATAATCCATGATGAAATAGGGCATACCGGCTTTTAAAAAGCCAAATTCATGTATTGCAACAACAGCTTTGTGATTAAGTAAACTTACCGCTTTAGCCTCTTGCTCAAATCGATTTAAACTTGAAAAATTATGAATATATTGGGCATGAAGAACTTTAATGGCCACAAATTTACTTAATATTTTATGCTTGGCTTTAATGACTACACCCATGCCACCAGTGCCAATAATTGATAAAACATCATAATTTACCGTTATTACCGGGTCAACTTTTACTTGATTTAAAGTTAATTCTAAATTGTCTTTAGCTTGGGAGATTATGTTTTCTGACTCAAGCGACAAATTACAGTCACAGTTATTTTCCCGAAATAACCAACCAGTCAACGTCCCTTTGATTTCAGAACTGATTTTTTTACCGCAACGTTCACAAACTTTATTGTCTAATTCCTGCATAATCAAAACCTTTAAAGATCTTTGCTATTATTTAAATTCCCTAAATTTACTTAAGTAAAACTTTCCTAATTATCTAAGTGCTAAAACTGACTAATTAACTGTTTGCTTATTAATAAATTTCTACTTAACTTTGAATGTAATATAACCATTTATTTGATTTTGTCAGATGGTTATAACTTTTGGAAAAGTTACTGATTAAACGCTGAACTGGAGCCAGTTGCTGGAATTGCCCAAGGGTTAGCCGTTGCGGCTGGATCGTAACTAGCAAAAGAAAAGGGATATTGATGGGTTGAATTAAAACTCATATTTTGGCCACTTGCTATAAACCAAGGAATAATAAAACCTTGAACTTTAATTTGAGTTGTAATACTAACTGTGCCAGGAACAGTATTGGTTGTTGAAATGTGAAGCACAAGCCCACCATTATTTTGCCAGTTTTGAATATCTTGATTCGTTAAATTAGTGCTGTAATTTGTCATCGTTAAGCTTTTTATAAATGGTTGAATATTATGGCGAGCCTGAGAAATTAAGGTTTGCGCTTTTAGCTTGGCAGAAAGCGGATCGGCTTGAGAAGCAACTCTAGCAGCATTTTTGGCTATATTATCATTCGTCTGAACTGCAATAACCATAATAGCTAGATCAAATAAGAACAAAACAACCGGAATAATTATTATGATACTAACAACTAATTCTGTGATTGACTGTCCATTAATTAGTTTAGAATTCACAAATTTCATTTTTAATTATTGGGATTAGTTAATGATGGCTGATTGATTTTTACTAGATAGCCTGAAACATCCCCGGCGAAATTTCGGGTTGTAAAAAACCTGAAATCTGCCACTGTTCCATTATTTAGATAGCTTGGGCGAATTAGGTTATTGGGATTAGCCACAGTAACTCGAGTATTGACTGGTAAGCCTGTTAAATTTGGCTGCCCTCCGTGAAGACCACCATTAATTGAACCTTGAGTAAATGAGTTGTCTCGTATCGTAGAATCAAAAGTTGACCAATTGCTAAAAGGTATCGATAAATTATTTTGCGACTGCCAAGAAATTGTTTGCGAATTTAAGTAATTCCAGCTTTCGCCGGGAGAGTGGCCAAAGCTGCCACTTAAACTTAAAGATTTACTGGCATCATTAATTAAAGTCTGGAGCCAAGGTGTATAAAACTTGGTATCAGAATTTGTTGTTTCAACTGTATTTACGGCTGGACTAGGACCAGAATTGCTTGCCAGCAAACCTCCCGGAGCTAACATCGCTAATTGTTCAGATCCGGCGACAACGCCAGGTAGAATTTGGACTCCTTGACCTAAAACTAATTGTTGAGGCGTGAAAGCCGTAAATTGTGGCCCCCAATACAGCATTTGATTGGCATTGACAATTGAATTGCTTGAAGTTGTTGCTGTTAAAGACTGCCCTTGTTCAAAAACTACGCGCCCAACATTATCAAAGCTTAAACCATAAATTGTTGGATACCATTTATCATAAAGCTTATTTGTATAATTAGGATTTTGTTGAGTCCCAATTTGCCGGATAATTACTTGAGGCGGAATTGTAAATGACTTAGGTAAAGTATTAACTAAGGTATCTGTAGAAATTAAATTATTGATGACCGATTTTGCCTGAGCCAAAGCTGGTTCAATAAAAAACAAGGAGGAAATAAAATTAGACAAATCGTTAGTTCCAGATGATGCAATGACTGATGGCAGACCTGTCAAACCAGCATTATTTAAAACTGGTTTGACACCGGCATTACGCAACCAATGATAGATACCAGTAGACACTGCAGTAGCTGTAGAATTAGGAATTGGCACATTAGCCAAGGCGCTAGCTGGACCACCTAAACTGGTTGAAGATGTTGGTGTATAATCCTGATTTTGTGGAAAATTCGCTCCCGGCTTACCACCATTTCCACCGGTGCCTATTGGATAAGTTATATTAGTGTTATTATTCATAATCGTCAACGGGGAAATGTTATTAGGTAAAACTCCCTGTGGCATTCTAAAGGTTATTGAGCCAGGGTTTGGTCTAGGATCTAATTGATTATAAGGAATCGCACAAGCTTCTTTATGTATGGTTGAGGTTAGAGTTGTGCTGGTATTACTAGTAGTATTAGAAGTGTTACTGGTACTATTAGTAATATTAATTGGCTGATTAACACTGACTTTTAATACAGTTGGTACAATAGTAGGGCTTGTAATTAAAGGCGATAGTGAAAAATCATTTGAATTTACTAATTCAACATTATTGCCGATTGCCGAGAAAGCTAAATTTAAACCATTGATAGCATAACTTTGATTGGCAAAATAACAGTATTGAGGGCTACCAGTACTTACATAATTATAATAATTGTTAGGCGTAGGAATGTTGGTAGGTATGACTTTATTTAAATAACCTAATTTGAATGATAACTTAGCTGGAGTAGAAATTCCCCCTTGCGTCATGCCGTTACCTAAATTATTATTATAAGCATTCTGGGCATCGGGTATTAAATTTACACTATTGCCGTACCAGTCAGTACAAACTGTACCACTAACAGCTGAATTTAATAAATTGGTAAGATTGTGGACAGTTTGTTGTAAATTAGTATAATCTGCATTAATTAATTGATTCATATAGGACAAAGTTGTAGTATTTAAACTACTCGACATACTATTAATGATTTGTGAATCCAGATTTAATGTTCCTACCAAAACATTTATACTCTGTACTGGCAAAGGATAGCCATCACCAGCTAACATCGAAGGGTTAATCGAATTAGGAGCTATAGGTGGATGATCTGATAAAGCGACATATCCAAAATGAGGATCATTATAGACAATTCTTGATAAATCACCACTGGCAGTTAATGCGGCTGCTTCAATGGCGGAACTTTGCATTTGCACAGTTCCTTGAAAACGGTTGTAATTAACTACAAAAAAGCCCAAAACAAGTAGTAAGCCTAAAGCACCAGCTAAAGATAAAATTAAAATATTCCCATAATTATTTCTTCGGTTTTTAAAGGGCATTAGCACTACCAAAATACAATTATCACCAGTGTTAATCTTCAAACAAAGATTTTTAAAAGTAACAATTTTTGTTTGAAGATTAAGGGGAATCCAGCTGATCAAAGTATACTATATATTAATATTTTAAACACAGATTTGTTACATTAAATTTTATCTAAATCATCCTTAATTTCTAATACATTTTTATAGCGAAACTTTAAATCTTGGTTAGTGCATTTTTGAATAACTTCATCAAAAGTTTTACTTATTAAATGATTTATACTTCTAGGACTTGATTGGGCTAATGGTTCAGGGTCCTGATTAGTCAACAAAAAATATAAACTGGCTCCAAGCGCATAAATATCATTTTGCACATTTAAATGCCCTTTAACTTGTTCGGCTGAAGTATAGCTTGGTTTCCCGGCTATCAGACTGGTTGTAAAAGTATCAGCGTAGTTGGATATATTAAAGTCAATTAAATGTAAAATACTATCAGCGTCTAAAATTAAATTTTCAGGTGTAAAGTCATTATGAATTATGGGTGTATTTAGATTATGTAAAAAACTCAGAATTTCAATCATTTGATACGCTAAATCAATTACTTCTAATTGCGAAAAATTTTTATTATCAGCAATTAACTGTCTTAAAGATTTACCAGTAATATTTTCAAGTACTAAATAAGCTCGGGAATTTTCAACAAACATTGCTAAAACTTTAACAATTTTAGGATTATTTAAATCTTTTAAAAGTTTATATTCTTTTTCAATATCCTGTAGAACTTTTTTTTGAATTTCCAGATGGACACTATTTGATAAGACATATTCTTTTAACACACAGTTTTTCTGAATCACATTGTCATAAGCAAGGTAAGCAATACTATAGCCACCAACAGCTATTTGACTCAAAATAGTATAACGATTATTGTATAAGGAATACCCTAAAGGCAAATTAGTCAAATTACTAATATTGGCTTCATTGCTTAATGCCTCCAGCCATAATTGTGTGTAACTCTGATTATCGGGCTTACTTAATAAATCAATTAAACCAGAATCAATTTGATTTAATTGAGGTGTATTTTGAAGATAATCAAGAAAAAATCGTTTGGATTGATCGTCAAAAAAATATTTTAATTGTAATTTTAATGCTTTTTTGTTACTAAATTCCAGCAACACTTCTCCATCATCCTTTAAATTATTTTCGCGCTTAAATTTAACCGCAATCAATATATTTCGTGGGTAAGTAAATTGTTTAATCCCAGCGAAATAACGTAGTATAATAATGTCTGGCTTTAATATCAGTTCGCTTTCCTGGTTAAATAAATAATAAACAAGTAAAATAACTGGCAAAGTTAAACAAAATAAATAGCTAATCAATTGAAACAAACTTGTAGCCGAATTTGCAAAACTATATTTGGTAAAATACTCATTATTTAAGGATAAATCAAATAAAATATTTTGTATAAAACTAAAGCCACCCAGATAAAAGAATAAAATAATAATTAAAATAGTGTACCAAGCTTTATATGTATTTAATAAGGAAAAGCGGTGGCGTAAAAATTTTCGAACACCTTTTAACGAAGAATAATTAACCTTATAATTTGGCAAATTATTTTCTGTTGTCAAATTGTTCATGAGTAATTTTATTCCTTAATTAGTGTACTTAAGCTAAATCATTTAGGACACTGTCAATTTTTGACAATACATCATTTAGTAATGGCCTTTTATTATAATCCAGATTAGTTAAATCTTTGATAAGTTTATTTAAAAATACTGAACAATTCGGCTTGAATTTAATTAGTTCTTGCTGAGTTAGTGCTTCGGGTTCTTGAGCTGTAGCTAGATAGAATAAAGTTGAACCCAATGAATATAAATCTGAGGCTTTATTGGCTTTACCTTTAAACTGTTCTGGAGAAATATAGGCTTTTTTACCAATCATCGTTCTAGTAGCAGAGCTGATTATTTCATTTGCTGAGCCAAAATCAATTAAAAATACATCTTGATTATTTTGCAAAATTATATTGTCTGGACTGATATCGCGATGGATGACTGGAGGATTTAATCCGTGAATATAATCTAAAATTAAAGCTAATTTATGGGCTATTTGAATAATTAAATTTTCATCAAGACAACCAGTTTCTCTAATTTTTAGGCGTAAATTTTCGCCCCAAATTTTTTCAAGAACTATATAATGTCGTTCATTTTCTACAAAAAAATCTAAAATTTTAGCTATTTTTGGATGGTTAAGCTTCGCAAGAATACTTGCTTCCCGCCTAAATAATTCATTTACTTTGATTACTTGTTCAGGAGTCAAGAAGTTGTAAATAACCATTTCTTTTAATATTACTTCTTGTTTATTTAAATTCGTAGCAAGATAAACAGCCGAAAAGCCACCAAAGGCAATTTGTTTTAAAACAATAAATTGATCATTCCTAAGTCTAGCACCAATAGTTAAAGGTTGGAAATTGGTTGGGCAAAATCGATAGTTTAATTCTTCATCCCAAAGTTTAGTATAACTTAAGGTATTATCCTTTAATTCAGCTATGAGTATTTTGTTTTGATACTCAATTAAGTTAGAACTTCTTTCACAATTTTTGGCGCAGATTTCAATAGTAAGTAAAAACTGTTCAATTTCCTGGATATTTTTAAAAAATTTTAAATCCATGGTTAAATTTAAATTATTGTTAAAAAATAAAACTATTTGTTCTTTATTGGGAAGATCAGATACTATATCAGCTTTTAAAATTTCTTGGTAAGCAAATTCTCGTTTGAATTTTAATCTTGGTATAAGAAATAACGGAAAAGAAACCCAATGTCGGGTCATGATAATTTTATCATCTTCAAAAACTAATGCTAAAAAAATAAACAATAACACTAAAAAAAATAAGAAGAGTATTATCGGTACTTGAAAAAATTGGTTTAGCGATAAACCAATTGTAAAAGGTAGAATTACTGCCCACAATGGCATTAATAAAAATATTAATGATAAAATAAATTGATTTGTTTTTGTCGTATATTTAAGCGGAAGTTTAAATTCATCCATAATAATAGAATATTAAGTTTATGAACATATGCTAGTTAATAATACCCATTTAAAATTAAATTTAATCTTATTCAGTAAAAGAAGACCTTTGTTATTACAGAAAAATTGATTAATAGCTTAGAACTGTATCGATTTAAAATTAATCTAAATCTAAAACTGAACTTTAAAGCGGTTTAAGAAACCTTGATTATTAGTTAAGACTTCATTCAGGGCATGACGGCTTATAATATAACTTGAAACATTAGCAAATTCACTAAAAAACTTATTTTTAGTTAAAGTGCCTTCCAAATAATCCTTAGAATGGCCTCCCGTACCAATACGTTTACCAATCATGCGCATAACCATAATTAGATGCCGAAACCGCCAGATTGCAATAAATTCATCTAATTCCACTAAAGAAGTCAAAATTTCATAGGGTAAGCGAAATAAAGGATAATCCCTTAAAACATTAATTAACAACGTTGAGCGCCAGGCCGCATTAGAAAAATCCGCTGATGAATTTTTCGTAAAACAGATTTTCTGTTCAAAATCATTTATTAAGACTTCTTTATCGCTGTCACTAGCAATCATTTGCGCATACTGCTTGTTATATAAATCCCATAATTTTGGATATTGGGCAAACTCTTGCTGAAAAATGACGTCCAGTCGTTCAAGCCATTTTACAATTAGCTGTCTTAGACTTGGTTGATTTTCAACTGTATCAAGAATTTGGCGATCTTGATTAGATATGCCACCAGGGTTTGTGTGTTTATAATGACTTGGTTCATAGCGAGTGGGCAAACCCAGCTTAGCTTCAATAATTTTAAACTGAATACTTTGAAATCCTGAAGCTGGGTTTAAAGCCTGACGAAAATCCAAAAAATCTAATGGTGTCATAGTTTCAAGTACGGTAATCTGGGCAACCAAAACTTTCCAGATTTCAATTATCCGTTTTAAAAGTCTAGTACTTACAACCAAATCATCATTATTATCATCAATTTTTTCTTTGTTAAAAATTGCCATAACATTATCTAATTCATCAATAACCTGGCGAAACCATAATTCGTATACTTGATGAATTGTTATAAACAACCTTTCATCAGGAATAGTAGTTACCGGATTACATGAATTGATAATATTATCTAGGTTTAAGTAATTTCCATAATATAACAAATTATCCATACTCCTTAAAGTTGAAGCTATAACATTTGGCCTAAATCTGTTTGCGCGCCATACTGGAAATAAACGGAATTTCCGCATATTTACCCATTAATGCCCAAACCGCTCCATAAGCTAATAATACCCAAAATAATTTACCAATTCCCATCGCTAAATAACTAAGACCAGTCATAGTTAATTCCAAGCCATGAACAATGTTAAAGGTTTTAAAAATTTCGCCTGTAGCTTCAATGAGAAAAATAAAACTCCAATTTAATAAATACTGAATAATGCACAGCATAATAGCTTGAATAAAATGAAACCGAAAAAACAAAGATCTTGCCTGAGCTGGTTTAAAAATTGAATAAAGAATCCCGGCCAAACCAAAGGTAAAATAACAAAGTGCACTTACTATTCGCTCGAGTAAGACTGGTGAATTTTTAGTTAGCCAAGGCATATTTAATAAATCCTATTTTATAAGTGATTAGCTAATTTATAAAAACCAGCATAACTTTATTAAAACTTAAATCGATTATATTGATCCTATCATAAACCGAATATTTTAATTTATTTTAGTAAAAATAATTTTAATAATGTATTTGGTAATTATTACCGGGTAATTTATCAACGAAACCATTGATTTCTAATATTGTTAATAGCGAAGCCAGTTTAGCTGAATTTAAGCCTAATTTATGACAAAGACTGTCAAAGTGTAAAGCTTGATCATTAAGACAGTTTAAGACTTCTAACTCTTCACTAGATAAGTTTAAATGGTTAATTCCAGAAATTTTAGCTGATTGAATGTTCATTTCCATATTTAATTCTTCTAGGATATCTCGAGCCGAATTAACTAATTTGGCAATATTTTTGGCAATTAATAAATTAGTGCCGGTAGCTAAATCGTTATCCACATTACCTGGTACGGCAAATACTTGGCGATTTTGTTCAAATGCCAATTTGGCTGTAATTAACGACCCTGATTTAGCCGGAGCTTCAATAACTAAAGTGCCCATAGCCAATCCGGCTATAATTCGATTACGTTCGGGAAACTGAAATGGCTTGGGCAAAGTTGTCAGTGGGTATTCGCTAATTAAAAGCTGACTGGTTAACATCTGCCGATATAAGGCAATTTGATTGGCCGGATAACAGATATTTAAACTATTGCCTAAAACCCCAATTGTTTTGCCCTGATTGTCGATAACACATTTATGACAAATTGAGTCTATGCCATTAGCCATGCCACTAACAATGGTTAAATTGTGGGCAATTAAGTCTTGGGCAAATAGCTTAGCCATATTTTGTCCATAATTACTAGGTTGGCGTGTCCCGACAATTGCCAACGTATTATCAAAATCAGTTTGGATAATGGGTCTGTTACAGAATAAAATAAGGGGTGGATTATGAATCTGGCGTAATTGATTAGGGTAATCTTGGTTAAAATAATGATAAATATGATTATTTTCTTGAAAATGCTGTTTTAATAATCCTTCTGGGTTAATGTTGTTTTTGGCAATAGTATAGTTTCGGACAAATTTTTCACTAAACAACATGTTACTCGCTAATTCATTATGGTTTAACTGCCAAATATTACCAAATGAACCATAAATGTCTAATAATTTAATTATTTTACGAACTTTACTACTAGATGGATAAAGTTTATTAATTGCTAGGCAGTAGGCCAATTCCGTATCATTCAAATGTAATATTTCTAACATAAAATCTCCTTAAAACCTTTTATTAAATACGTATAATTACCAATTACAAATTTGGGCAATTTATTTAAAATTTGAATTATGAAAGAATTCCTCCTAATTAGATAAACGAATTTTTTTCCAAAAAGTTTTAAAAATTTAAGGTTTATGAGAATAAATTAATATGAATAAATCTCCAATACTTATGATCCTAATGCTTTTGGTGATGACGCTTAATCCCAAACTAGCTTTAGCAAATTCAGTCCAAAATAACGAAATTGATTTAAATGAAATTAAAAGCCTGGAACAATGTTTTTTTTCCTGTGCTCATAACGAACAATCGCCTGAGGTTAGATTAGAAAAATTAGAATTATTAACTTTTGGTTCTACTTTTACCAATGAAGATTATTCAACCAGGCTTAAAAAACTGGCAATACTAGCCAGTAAACAAAAATCAATTAATGAAAATAGACCGGCTCAAATATTAGTTAATACCCAAATGCCATTACCGGCTCAGGGCAACAATCAACAACAATTTAGCCAAAACACTAATGCGCAATCTTTTAACAATGCTGACAATAGCTCTCAACGGATTAAATACATGCTTCAGCAAGCTACTAATGCCTTTCGCAATGGTGATAAAATAACCGCTCGTAACCTATTTGAAGACATTCTTACCCTTGAACCTGATAACAGCGATGCTAACTTTAGTTTAGGCATTGTTTATGAAGCCATGGGCAATTTAATTCAAGCCGCTACTTATTACAGTATCGCAACTCAGCTTGAACCGGAAAATCTCGAATACCGAGAAGCTTTAAATTTAACCAATAAAAAATTACAAAGCTGTTTATAACTTTTACCGTTGCAGATTTTTCTAAGCTTTTCCTTAACTGGTTAGGCAAAGCTGAAATCCTGTTTTTGCTAACTTTTTGTTCAACTGTCACAAGCATCATAATTAGGCCTTATTAATCAACTACCGCCTAACTAAAGAACCCAAATTTATTAAAGTCTGTCTAATTCTAGTAAAATTGGGGTATATAAATACATAATATTTTTAGGAAATTATTATATCCAAATTTAAGTTTAGGCCGTTATGAATAGTAAGACAGCATTTATCACTTTAACCAATAACCAATTAGCTAAATGCCAGGACTTAAAACTGCTGCTCAACTTGGCACGAAAATACCAATTAAAACAAAAATATAATCTAGCCATAATGCTGTATCTTAAATCATATGAATTGTCAATCCAGCAAAATAATCTTCCCCAAAAATGTGAAATCCTCTTTAAACTAGGGCAAATTTATCAGACGCAAAAATTGTTGAATAAAGCGCTTAAATGCTTTAGTCAAAGCCTCGATTTAAGCTTAACCTTTAATTCTGGACGCCTGATTGCCACAACTTTTAGTCATATTGGTGAAATTTTTTTAGATCTGGGACTTTATGGCCAAGGATTTGAATGTTTTCAAAATAGCTTGCTGGTAACATCCAATTCACCCAGTAAAATTGTTTATTTAGGCTATAAAGCTTTAGCTTTATATTATCTTGGTGAGTATAACGAAGCTTTAGAAATTTATAGTGAAGCTATTACTTTGGCTCAAACATACCAAAAGCACAATTTGCAGGGAATAATTTTTGGCAATATTGGTAATATATATTTTGAACAGAAGGCCTATAAAAAAGCTCAAAAAAACTATCAATTAGCGTATAAACTTGATTCTAATCAGCGAAATCTTTGGCTTGCCAATATCGCCCTAACCAGTTTGGAATTAAATAATTACCGCAAAGCCCTTAAACTGGCAAAACTTTGTCTACGCCAAGCAAATAATAGCATGTTTTTAAAAGCTGCAATTTATGATACTATTGGCCAATGTTATGCAAAGCAAAATAAGCATCGATTTGCCTTAAAATATTTCACCAAAGCTGTTTACTATAGCAATAATGCTCAAGATAATTTTGGTCAAAGAATTTATTTAAGCAATTTAGGTAATGAATATTCTAAGCTTAATGAGAGCAAGAAAGCTTATAAAATTTTACAAAAAGCTAGTAAAATTTATGAATTACAACGATCAAAAATTAGAAGTGATAATTTGAAAATTTCTTTTAGTTCACGTGGCAATGACATTTATAAAAATCTAATTAAACTCTGTTTACAAGAAAATATGCGAGTTGAGGCTATAGAGTATATTGAGAAATCAAAATCACGAGCTTTACTTGACTTACTCGTCAACACGCCAATTGATATTTCAAGTTTGGGTCAAGATGATGAAGAAATTAAAAAATTAGTAGAGCAGGAAAAGCTTTTGCGCAATAAAATTTCTTTTTTAGAGAAAATTTACTCCCAATCAATTTTAAACAACGATAATCTTAGGACTGGTGTAAATAAGCTGGTAAGAGTAAGCCAAGATCGTAAAACGCTAACAAAAAAATGGAAACACACTGTTCAGCTTTTACATTCACTTCATCCCAATTATGCCAGTATGATTTCGCAGAGTAGTATCAAATTTCAAGATATCAAAAAATTATGGCCAAAACAAATTAACCCTAACACAGCAATTATTGAATACTATCTTGAAAATGATTTATTCACCATATCTTTAATGCATAGTAGTTTAAACGATCCGGAAATTGTCCCGGTGATTGATACCAAAATAATCGAAAAAATTTATACCGATATTGCTAATTATATTTCCATACTGCATACTCCGGAGTTTAGCATTCCCAAAACGCTAGCCAAAAGACTCTATAATTGTCTTATGGCACCAGTTATTAACCAATTGCCACAATACATTAACCATTTGATTATTATTCCGCATAAAGAACTTTTTAATTTGCCTTATGCGGCTTTAATTAGCCAGGAAAACCGTTTTTTATGTGAGGATTTTTCATTAAGTTTAATGCCTTCAATTAGTATAATTGATATCTTAAGTCAAAATAAACTGGAAGCAGTTGAACAATCGTATCTTATTTCAGCCATAAGTGATTATTCAGCAACGCGAGATAGTAATATTACAATATCATATCCCAATCGCAACAATTTAAATGATCTTCTTTATACCATTGAAGAAGCTAATACATTATTAGCGAGCAACCCTTTATTGAAAGAAAATAGTTTGGTATTAATTGACAATGAAGTCCAGGAAAATTTTGAAACATCTTTCAGCCAGCATTCAATTATCCATTTTGCTGGCCATGCCTATTTTGACAGTAATGATCCTTTGTCATCAGGATTAATTTTAAGCGATGGCTCTATAATAACTGCGGCAAATATTTTAATTAATGAAAAGCTTAAAACGGATATAGGTAAATTACTAGTTTTATCGGCCTGTCAAACTGGTATCAACAAACTGACCCAAGGCAGTGAAATTCTTGGTTTGACCAGAGCTTTTATGTACTCAGGCATGAAAAATATGATTCTGGCATTATGGGAAGTCAGTGATAATTCAACGGCTACATTTATGGGTGAATTTTACAAATATCTTCATGAAAGTAGATTTAATATAGCTAAGTCATTACAAATGGCTCAGGTGCAGTTTTTAAAATCAGGACGATCGGTTAATACCTGGGCGCCCTTTATTCACTTTGGACTGGATTAAGGTACGGGGTTCAACCCTTTAGCGACACAGCCAAACTACTCTGTTGTACTTGGGCTCCAAAATGCCTGACTAATCATTGGCTTTTCAGCAATACGTTCGAGTATGGTATCTAATGTACTAGCATTGACTGAAGTCGCAATCAGAGTTACCTCTATTTCTACTTCATTAATGCCAACGAATTGGATTTTAAGTTCTCGAATAGGATAATCTACTTCTTCAAGTGCATTTTCAAGCAATGCCAGCGCTTCTTTTTGATACGATCGATCAGCAATTATGTAAATAGTATTAGTGACTTCAACAGACTCTATATTAAGTGGTTGACGATTAATGCGATTGACGATTGGGCGCAAAAGCGTGTTGGCGGCAAGCACAAATAGACTGGCAATTACAGCTTCTGGTATAAGATCGGCTCCAGCGCAAGCGCCTACAGCAGCCGCTCCCCACAAGGTTGCCGCTGTATTAATTCCTTGCACATTACCTTCGCCACGCATAATTGCACCAGCACCAAGAAAACCTACTCCTGAAACTACATAAGAAATAACCCGAACTGCTCCTTCATGCCCACATAACCTATTTGCATTATCCACAAAAATAGCGGCGCCAACACACACCAATACGTTCGTTCTTAGCCCAGCCGTGCGCTGTCGATATTGACGCTCAAAACCAATAAGCCCACCAAGCACAAAAGCTGTAGAAAGACTTACCAGAGTATCAAGTAGAGATGAAAGATTTATATTATGGATTGCGTCCATACAAGTTACCCAAATTATACTTAGAACTCTTTACTAATGATGATAAAGCATTCTAAGTATAGCATATCTCTAAATAAACAAAATACTTAGTCAAATTGCGCTTATTAATCATGTTGATTAAAGTCAATTAAATTGATCCCCGTATTGCATCATTTAATTATCTAACCATGACAACCTTGATTTCAATATATTCAATGGTTAGCTAGATTCTAAACTAACTGTGTTAATTTAATTATAAAAGTAAAGTATTTAATGTTTGTAAATAAAACATAATTGCTTTTTAATATACCTAGTCGTAACTTGTTAAGCTCTAGTCGTGTGGGATTTCTTAAAGCTGACAACCCATTAATAGTTCCAACGGTTGTGGCTAATTCACTTAAAGCTGGAATGCCTATAACTACTGATAAATGAAATTATTGACTGTAAAATTTGAAGTTGATGTAAATCAGCCGAATATACATAAGTTACAAATCTAATGATGATTATTAGCTAATGATCTTTTATATATAAATAAATATTGGCTTAATGAAATCTAAAATTTTCTTTAACGCATATAGATGGTTTGAATTTTTGAGTTATAATAAAATTAATATTTTGATAATATTGGAAATATCGAAATATTTAACCGGATTGAGTAATTTAACAATATTTATGCCTAAAAATAGCCATAAGCTTAAGAGTATGGGTGTTAATGAAGCAGTTAATGCTTTAGGTGCTTTAGCTCAAGCATCACGCCTTTCCGTATTTAAATTATTGATAACTAAAGGTAAAACCGGGTTAGCGGCTGGGTTAATTGTAGATTATTTGCAACAACCACCTGCCACTATATCTTTTCATTTAAAGGAATTAAGTAATGCTGGTTTGATTATCTCCAGGCGTGAGGGTAGGTCAATTATATATTGCGTTAATTATGAAAAAATGCAACAGCTTATGAATTATTTGCTGGAAAACTGCTGTAGTGATAATGGAGGTAAATGCTAATGAAACGATTTCATGTTCATTTATCGGTAACTGATTTTGAAAAATCAATACAGTTTTTCAAAAAGCCTGTTGTGCTCCATAAGATGAGGAAGTTAATGTGAAAATAACTAAATGTAATCAATTGTGATCATTTTTGCTTGTGTGCATAATGCTGGTCGATCGCAAATTGCTAAAGCATTTTTTAATTCTTTAGCGGTAAATGATAATTTAAATATGGTGGCGCAATCAGCTGGAACCAATCCGGTTGCCAAAATCCATCCAGAGGTTATTATCGTTATGCAGGAAATTGGTTTGGATTTAATTAATGAACAACCACAATTGCTCACCCCACAATTAGCAATTTCAGCTAGTCTTCTTGTAACCATGGGCTGTAATGAAAAATGCCCTTATATTCCTGGATTAAAAATAATTGACTGGAATATTGAGGATCCTAAAGGTAAATCAATTATTGAAGTGCGCAAAATTCGTGATGAGATTAAATCTAAGGTGGCAGATTTGATCCTTGAGCTAAAAGAAAAAAGGAACCGGTGATTTTATGTCAAATATAAATATGATTAACACAAGTCCAATTGCCAAAATTGGTTTTTTTGAAAAATGGTTAACTGTTTGGGTTTTTATTTGTATTGCAATAGGTATTATGTTGGGTCAAATGATACCTAGCGTGTTTAAACTTATTGGTAGTCTGGAAATTGCTAAAGTTAATATCCCGGTTGGTTTATTAATCTGGGTAATGATTATTCCAATGTTAATTAAAATTGATTTTAATGAAATTCATAAAATTAAAGAACACTATAAAGGAATAGGTATAACTTTATTTGTAAACTGGGCAGTTAAACCATTTTCGATGGCGTTGTTAGCTTACATTTTTTTACATAAGGTGTTCCTTGTCTATTTGCCAGTTGATCAAATTGATAGTTATGTTGCCGGTCTGATTATTTTGGCAGCAGCTCCTTGTACGGCGATGGTATTTGTCTGGAGTAAACTTACTAATGGTGATCCCCATTTTACCCTAAGCCAGGTGGCTTTAAATGATCTCATAATGGTATTTGCCTTTGCGCCAATTGTAGGTTTATTACTTGGAGTTTCAGCCATAAAAGTTCCTTTTGATACCTTGTTAATTTCGGTTGTTCTTTATATTGTAATACCGGTTATTATTGCCCAAAGCTTACGAACAAAGTTATTAAAATCTGGTGATAATAATAACTTTGAAACGTTGCTGCATCGTCTACATCCGTTTTCGTTAATGGCTTTGCTCTGTACTTTAATATTATTATTTGGCTTTCAAGGAGAAACAATAATTCATCAACCCCTAATAATTGCTATATTAAGCATACCAATTCTTATACAGGTTTATTTTAATTCAGCTTTAGCTTATTTATTAAATAAGGCTTTTAAGGAAAGTCATTGTATTGCTGGCCCATCGGCTCTTATTGGAGCTAGTAACTTTTTTGAATTAGCTGTAGCTACGGCTATTAGTTTGTTTGGGTTTAATTCGGGTGCGGCATTAGCCACTGTAGTAGGGGTACTTATTGAAGTTCCAGTTATGTTGTCAGTGGTTTGTATTGTCAATAAAACTAAAAACTGGTACGGTTAGATTTTGTAATCATTGTGTTTTTAAAAAATTTTCAATGCCATTACATAATATTTCAATATCACGACTGGTATTAAAATGGCCAAGACTTAATCTTATTAAGCCAGTGTTTAAAGTATTTAAATTTTTATGGGTTAACATTGAACAGTGTAAACCACTTCTTAGGCAAATCTGATAATTTTCATCCAGATAAGATATTAAATTACTGTTATCGATTCCAGTTAATCGAAATGAAATTACCGGCATATAATTTTTTTGATAATTAGTTATGCTAATATTTTTATCAATGCCGAATAGTTGAATCTGATTACCGATTTTTTTACTCCATTCAATAAAGTTATAGGCCATTTTCGTTTGATTACTAATTATTGATGGTAGGTTAAGTTGGAGTAAGTAATTTATACTAGCACCTAGGGTTCCAATTAAAGCTGCATTAATGCTTCCGGCTTCAAATTTATCCGGTAAATAGTTAGGCATAGCTAAATTGTCAGAATAAGATCCAGTGCCACCAAAAATGAGTGGATCAATATTTTGCCATTCGTCATTTATATATATAACTCCCGTGCCAATTGGTCCCATAAGGCCCTTATGACCAGCTATCATTAAAAAGCTTAGGTTCTGTTGTTTTAAGTCATAGCGGTAATAGGGTAAGCTTTGGGCTGCATCGACAGCTAGAGCTGTCGATGTTTTAATTGTTTCGCGAACCAAATCCAGATCAATGATTTGACCAGTTACATTGCTTACATGATTAATAAATACAATATCAATAGCGTGAGTTTGGGTAAAATTGGCTAATTCCTGAAAATCAATGACGGTTTTTAAATTGTAGGTTAAATAATGAATTTTTACTTTGTTCTGCTTTTCTAAATGAAATAATGGACGCATGACTGCATTATGCTCAAGTGGTGAAACCAGTACATTAGCAACTTTATCCCTAAATTGTTGTTGGTGAATAAAGCCGTTTATAACCGTATTGATAGCATAAGTACAGCCTGGTGTAAAAATTAGATTTTCAATATCGGGACTGTTTAATAATTGGCTAATAAGTATCCGGCTATTTAAAATTGATTGAGCTGCTTCAAGACTGGATTTATAGCTACCGCGTCCAGGATTGCCTAAGTTTAAATTTAATTGGGCAAACGTCTTATAATAAATTTCGGGTTTATGATAGGATGTAGCCGCATTGTCAAGATAAATAATGTTTTTCTTCATAAAATCTTTGGCCGATATTTTATATTCTATGCTAGCATTTTCTTATTAATATTTTTGGGAAATGCTCAAATTGGTATTGTATTTTGTCAAGTAGAAACGGATTATTTAAAATACTTATAGCTCTAGGGGCAAGTACAATTTGCTTGGTGTCGCTGGTATCTTGTAGCAATAATGAAGTTTCACGCAATGAAGTTTATCGTAAATTAGGTTATATTAAAACTCAAACCAGTTTAACTTTACCAGAAATTCTTGATCAAATAAATAATTGTTCGCAAAATATTTTAGGCAGTAACCTGGTTACCTTTTTAGCGGGTTCGCAAATTAAACCTGAAGATGAGCAACAGGCATCATATGTTTTAGCTAAATTACTCTTAAACCGCTGTAATGATATTGAAAATTATTCCGATAAAGATATTTTTGCCTTTAGTAAAATTGCCTTGGCTTTATTTGATAAGGCTAGTAATTTAGAGCCTTTGCATTATTTATGCCTAGAGCATAAAGTTGAAATATATATAATTTTAGGTAGGGAAAAAAAAGTAAGAGAAACAGTTGAACTTTTACTTAAAGCTAGACCAAAATCTGTTTCTAAATATAATTATTGGTTAGCTCAATCCTATGTAAGAAGTAAAGAATATAAGGATGCTATCACTATATTTACCCAATTGATAAATAATGATTCTAAAAGTAATTATGGTATTGGTTCTTTATATTATTTAGGTTTTATCAATGAAAATACTCAATCCGGCCCAGTTTTAAACGATAAAGCGCTTGATTTTTATCTTGATTATTTATTGAAAGAACCTTGTGGCAGGTTTTCGGGTGAAATTTTGACTAAATTGGCTGGTCAGGAGGATAAGCTTAATTTGACAGCTAATCCTAAATATAATACCAGTATGGTTAAGGTTTATCTAAATTCAGGTCAATGGGGCAAGGCTTTAAGGTATTTGAATAAACTAAAGCCAGATGATATTTATTATCTTGAAAATGCTTATATTCTGGCTAAAGCAAACCAGGCTATCCAGGCTAAAACATTGTTACTTGCCAGTCTTAAAAAAAACATTGACTTAACTAATCGCCTTACGGATATCAGTTTTATTCAAGTTGTTAATGAAATAGCTAAACATTTAAATAGTCATGATACTTTTTTGTTTTTTCAGGAATTATATAACCAGCATTTAAGCTATGATCTGGATGCCATTTTATGGAATTTAGCTAAACGTGATAAATCTGGTTATAGTTATTACGAAAAAATTCTTAAACTTACTCCTAAATCTAGTTATGCTCCATTAGCTGCATATGTCATTGATTTTAATGACTATTTGAAATTACGACATAATCAAGCAGCATTAAATAAGCTTAAGATAAGGTTTAACACTGATTATTCCAAATATAAAAATTCGGCTAAAGCTACGGCCTATTTATTCTGGTTGGGTAAAATTTGCTTGAATTTGAAGGATAATACCAGTGCCAAAAAAGCTTTTGAGCAAGTGCAAAAGGTGATTTTTCCTGATTATTATGTCTATAAAGCCGGTATTGAATTGGTTAAATTAAATAATAAGCCACTACTGACTGCACTTACCCTGGATAGTCGTTATCGCGAAATACAAGTTCAAGACTGGCATTGGCCAAGTTTAAGTGAATTGGTTAAGTTTCCGGCCATAACAACTGATTATGATCCAACCATAGCTATGCTTAGTTATTTGCATCAATATAATGAATGCTTAAATTTGGTTCAAGAAGCAAAAGGCAATATTCCGCTTTTTAAGGCCTGGTTGTATGCCAATTTAAATGATAATCATCGTGCTATTGATTTAGCTTATAAGACACAAATTCAACACATTAATCCCGAGCCTAATTGGCAAATGTCATTCCCGCTTATTTATTTACCAATTGTTAAACATGCCGCTAAAACTAATAAACTGAACCCACGGTTTATTTTGGCAATTATGCGTGAAGAATCAAGATTTGATAGTTGCGCCATAAGTTCGGCAAATGCTTATGGTCTTATGCAATTAATTCCTTCAACAGCTAGTGTTATTGCCCGTGACTTGCATTTTAAAATAAGTGACAGCCAAATGACCAAGGCTTTATTAGAACCATCTATTAATATCACTTTTGGATCGCTTTATCTTACCAGTTTAGTGAAGTCTTTTAAAGGTAATGTAATTTATGCTATTGCTGCTTATAATGCCGGTCCTGGCGCTGTACAGTCTTGGTTAAAACAGGCTAGATCTAAAGGTATTGATGATTTGGATTTGTTTATTGAAACTATTCCCGTTAGTGAAACACGTGATTACGTTAAAAAAGTCATGACTAGTTTCTGGTCTTACCATAAGGTTTATCCGGTTTCGATTTTACCTAAATAAATATACCTAATGACCAGGTCAAGTGTTTGTTTTTAAAGCAGTTATAATTTTTTATGCGCATAAAGCGCTGGTGGCAGCAATAAGTTAGTTTAACCTATGGCTAACGCTTTAGCTTAAGGCGTGCTTCTCTTCATCAGGATTACTATTGTTAGCTTTAGGCAGTATTTTGCTAAACATTTTAGTTAATGCCGAAACTGAATTCTCTGATTCTGGAGCTTTTTTACTGGCAATTTTATTTAGATATTCCTTAATATGAAAGCCACAGGTATTACATACGTTAGTCTTAACGGTAGCTTTAAATTGACATCTTGGACATAAAATATATTGCATAAATTCCCCTATTAGCAGTATATCACGGAAAATAACTAAGGCAATATATTGAGGTTGATAATTGAACCTACCAGGTAATATTTAACATGTTTTTAAACATATTACAAAATATAATAGTTTTAGAATTTTAATGGTTAACTTGAAACAGTTGGGTTTGTTTGAAAAATGAGAATAATTTTAACTTTCAAAAATTTAACAAGTACTTTAATGGCTTTGAAGTTATTAAGAGTAGGAAATTTTGGCCTAATTCGACCTACGCCAACCCCCAGCGGATGTAAACAGTCCGTTTGCAATTTAAGCTTAGAAGTAATCAATCACAGTCAGTTAGCTGAAATTAATAGTTGTCTTACCGCTAATAAGTTAATACCAGTAGAAATTTTGGAGATTAGTTAATTTATTAGCTTTACCACTGCGTCATTACTTTAATTTGACTTGAGGCTTCTTTATGTGCACAATTCATGGCATCGCTTACTTGTTCCCAAGGGAAGCGTTTGGTTATCAATGGCTTGACATTAATATGACCCGAAGCAATTAAATTAATGGCGGTTTCATAAGTGTTGCGATAGCGGAAAATGCCTTTAAACGTTAATTCTTTCTGGGCAATTAGGTTTAAGTCCATCGGAACTTGATCCTGACTAAATAAGCCTACAAATACCATGGTTCCACCATTAGCTAGGCAACTGGCTGCAGTTTGGGCCGCGCTAGCGGCTCCAGAACATTCAATGACTACATCAACGCCTTTGTCATTAGTAATTTCCATTACTTGGGCAATAATTTTTTCGCGGTCAAAAGATTGGATGGTATGGGTGGCACCAATTTGAGTGGCTACTTTGACACGGTTTTCGTAGGTTTCAACCATTATAATTGTGGAGGCACCAGCGGCTTTAGCCACTAATAGATTAACTAGACCAATTGGGCCAGCTCCGGTAATTAAAACGGTTGAGCCCAAAGTGACATTAGCTTGTCTAACGGCATGAATACCTACAGATAAGGGTTCGCACATTGCACCTTCTTCATAGGATACATGATTCGGTAATTTATAGGCAAAATTAGCGCTATGGACAAAGTATTCTGAAAATGTTCCATGCACTGGTGGTGTAGCAAAAAACTTTATTGATGGGCAAAGATTATATAAGCCTTTTTTGACGAAATCGGAACAGGTACTGGGAACCCCTGGCTCGAGAGCGACTCTGTCCCCGGGTTTGAGATGTTTAACATCTTTGCCTACTTTGGCTACTTCGCCAGCTGTTTCATGACCAAGAATAAGTGGTTCGTTTACGACGTAAGGGCCAATTTTACCTTCAACGTAATAATGCACATCAGAGCCACAAATTCCTACCGCCTTAGTTTTAACTAAGATTTCATCTGGACCTGGTTCGGGAATTTCCATTTCTTTAATGCCAAAAACCATTGGTTTCTCTAAAACGCCTGCTTTCACCTTCATTTTGCTTACCTCGTATAATAAAAGTTCGTCAATATATCTATTTTGCAATATTAAATATATATTTTAAACCATTTTTAGTAAAGTAACTTAAAATTTGATTTTATCTTTAGAAAAAATATGACAAATTTTATTAATTGGAATTTAAGCGTAGCTTTAACATTATTTAAATAGTTAATTATGCTTATTAATTTTAAACCGTAAAAGCTAATTTACAAATATTAAGATCAGTAGTACGGGTATATTGTTGATGGTGATTATGGATAAACAAGAAAAATTTACAGCGCTTTTAGAAAATATCCGTAGTCTTTATAATGTTGGCTCGATTTTTCGTTCTGCTGATGGAGCTGGCTTTACTCAGTTATATTTATGTGGATTTACCGGATATCCTCCGCGCAAGGAAATTACCAAAACCAGTTTAGGCGCACAAGAAAGTGTTTTATGGCAATATCGTAAAAATACACAGGAAACTGTGGACATATTGAAAAAACAAGGTGTGTTTATGGTGGCATTAGAAAAGCAAGCTACCAGTATTTTACTGAATGAGGCTATCAGTAAAAAACTGATTAGAACACCAATGTGTTTAGTGGTTGGTAATGAAGTTACCGGTGTTTCACCACAGGTATTAACCGCCTGTGATATTATCGTAAGTTTATCTATGTCTGGGATTAAAGAGTCTTTAAATGTCGCGGTTGCTTTTGGCATTGCCAGTTATTTTATCAAACATGGCGTAGACTAGGTTTTGCCTAACTGAAATTTAATTTAATCCGTTATACTTGGCTTAAAAATTCTACGCTATTAGGTGTTTTAGTGAAAGTTGACAGTATAAGCTGTTCAATGCGTTTAATTAGTTTGTGGCTATTTAAGCCATTTTGATCTAATAAAATTGATCGTTGCCCATGTTCGATAAAAGTATCTTTTAGACCAATATTAACGATTCTTGGAAAATTGATTCTGGATTTGACTGGTAAAGTTGCGGTATAGGCCTCGATTTCGTTCTCCTGATTATGATACCACTCTAAAATCGAACTGCCAAAACCACCACTTAAAGCACCTTCTTCAACGGTAACGATAGTTTGGATGTCGTGGTCGTTGAGGAGTAATTTAAGCAAGTTATGGTCTAAAGGCTTTAGGCAGCGAGCATTTACCAGGCTGGCATAATTAGTTAGATGAGAATTGGTTTTAAAGCCGGGTTCTAATTGTTCAATCATTGAACCAGTCGCTAAGACCACAACTTTATGATTCTTGGCTTTGTGAAGGTATTCCCATTTAGTAAAATCAATTGATTTAAACTTATGGTTGTTCGAATTGGTGGTAAAGTTATAAGCCTTATCCCGAGGATACCTTATTGCAATGGGACCATTAATATGTTTTGAAGCAAGTGATGTATAAATCATATCTTTTAATTCGCTGGCATCTTTGGGTGCCAATATTTTAAGATTAGGTATGGTTCTTAATAAGCTAATATCAAAGGCTCCTTGATGTGTTTCACCATCTTCAACCAGACCTGCTCTATCTACACAAAATAAGACGTTGAGATTTAAAATGGCTACATCATGAATAATTTGATCGATAGCTCTTTGCAGAAAAGTTGAGTAAATTGAAACTATCGGTTTAAGCCCGGCTTTAGCCATTCCAGCGGCACAGGTTACGGCGTGCTGTTCACAGATGGCTACATCAAAAAATCGATTGGGGTATAAATTGCCAAATTTAACTAAGCCACTACCTTCA
>JAKAZS010000125.1 GCA_021815785.1 bacterium | reverse complement strand
TTTAATTATAATCCAGGTTTTTATATAAGATTGACCAAAGTAGCGAATTATTTAACAAAATGGTGCAAAGTTTTGCGTTGCTCCACAAACTTTTAAAATAACTTCAATTCGTGAAATTTTAAAAACTTTATAAATATCGGGCGGAATATTGGCAAACATTATTTTTATTGATTTTGAATTAGCTCTGACCAATATTTCCTCAAGCCATTCAATTCCATCCACCGTAATAAAATTACAATTAATAAAATCGAGGAGTAAATTACAATCATTATTAACAAGATACTTTTCAATATCATTCACAGGTTTATCTAGTATAGATGGTAACGATATTACTTTTTCAGGGGTTTGGGTCATTATTTTACTCTTATTTTAATTTAGTTTCTGTTTAAGGTCTTTTTCGTTTAGGATACGCATCGATATATAAATTATAAATATCTTTCATAAACGGATATCCAGGATTCGTCCTTAGACTCATATCCATAAATGTTGCTTGGACTAAACTAGGTATGTGCTTTTCATAATCAGCAAAAGCTATACCTAATTCTTCTATGGATAAAGGTTGATTACATACACGAGCAAAATCATAAATTTTTTGTCTTAAAGCTAAAATAAGTTTCTGTCGAGTTTCAAAAGACTCATTGGTGTAATCTACTGAAATTTTTAATTCAGGATAAAGACCTAAATATTCAAAAGCACGAACATATTTTAAATCAGCAATCCATTGAGGATAATTGGACTGAGCCATAAATTTATGGGGTATTTGCGAATTATAGGCTAAAGTAGTCAATAAAAATACCGAATTAGCCAATCCGTGAGGAATATCAAAAGCAGCACCAAAACTATGTGCCATAGCATGATTGAGACCTACGGAAGCGTTACCAATAGCCATACCAGCTAAAGTAGCAGCATTATGTAGTTTATGGCGGTAAATTATATTGGCTGGCTCGATTAAAACTTTAGGTAAAGCTTCAATAATAAGGCGCATCGCTTCCAAAGCCAATCCATCAGTATAGTCAGAAGAAAACGTCGAAACCAATGCTTCTAAAGAATGAGTTAAAGCATCAAAAGCTGTATCCTTAGTAATGTTTTGGGGTAAACTTAACGTAAGATTAGCATCAATGATTGCCACGTCTGGTAATAGGGTCTCATCAATTAAAGATAATTTTATATGTTTATTATTATCTTTGAGCACAGCAAATGGTGTAACTTCAGAACCGGTACCGGAAGTTGTGGGTATGGCGATTAATTTAGTTGTTAAAGCTTCCGGAAACTCACACATGCGGTGTCGAAAATCAAGGAAACTAATCGCGATTTCACTTAAATTTAAATTGGGATGATCATAAAATAACCGAACTATTTTAGCCAAGTCAATTACCGAACCTCCTCCAATAGCAATTATCGAATCACAATTAGCCTGTTTTATTTTAGCTAAAGCTTTTTCAACACAACTCCAATCTGGTTCATTATCAATTTCGGCAAAAATTGTCGGTAATACCAAAGGCGGTAATTTTTCAATAACTTGATTAATAAAACCCCTTTTCATTGCATTATGACTACAAATGATAAATGGATTTTTAATTGTCACTTCTTTTAAGTAACTTAAACTTCCTGGATTAGAATAAATTTGTTTAGTTGTCTTAAATGATACTGAAAAATTCTTACGCTGAGGTTGTCGTTTGATATTTAACAGATTTTTAATACCAACATTATCAGTAGTAATATTACCACCACCAGTACCACATCCAAAACTTAAAGTGGTGTTTAAATTATTATACAAACCACCTAATCCGCCAATAGACGTTGGTGAATTAACAATAATACGCCCAGCATTTATAGAATTAGTAAATAGTTTAATAACCTGTTCATCTTTAGCAAAAATGCCGGATGTATGTCCTGTACCGCCAGCATAATTCACATCAAGGGCTCGATTAATACCATTATTTAAATTATCCACAGTTACATAGCCAAGAACCGGCATTAATTTTTCGACAATTAATTTATGCTGCTGAATATTACCTTTAAGCTCACATAAAAGGATTTTAGTATTTTCTGGTACGTTAAATCCTGCCTGATTGGCAATAAAAGTAGCTGATTGGCCGACTAACTTATAATTCATCGTTCGTGATCTTGAATCTACAACAATATTGGCAAGCATTTCAATTTCATTATCTTGGCAGATATAACAGCCTAAATGCTTAAACTCAGCAATTATGGCTGGAGCAATTTCATCATCAATAATAAGCGTTTGTTCAGAAGGACATTCAGTCCCATTGTCAAACGTTTTGGAAATGATGATATCATTTACGGTTGGCTTAATGTCAGCCGATTTATGAATATATACTGGTGTGTTGCCAGATCCTACTCCTAAAGCTGGCTTACCAGAACTATGAGCAGCCTTAACCATTTGCGTACCACCGGTTGCAAAAATAAGATCAATATCATTATGGGTCATGAGTATTTCAGTTTGACGTCTTAACCTGGGTGATTTTTCAATCCAAGAGATAAAACCTTTCGGTGCACCATTGGCAATGGCTGCTTCATAAAGGATCTTGGCTGCTAGATTACTCGAATCAGCTGCCATTAAATGTGGTGAAAAGATGATGCTATTTCGCGTTTTGGCACAAGCAATACATTTAAAAATAACCGTAGAAGTTGGATTGGTTACTGGCGTTAAGGCAAGAATTACCCCTAATGGTTCAGCTATTTCAACAATATTTTCATCAACTAGGATATTAATTTCACCAACAGTAGGCTTATCTTTAACCTGATTATAGAGAAATTCGGAAGCAACTAAATTTTTGAGAATTTTATCTTCAACAACCCCCATACGGGTTTCAGAATAAGCTTTCTGAGCAAGAATTTGAGCCGACTCAATAGCAGCTATAGTCATAGCCTTAACAATTTTGTCAACTTGAGCTTGATTATATTGAATGAATACAGCCGAAGCCAATCTAGCCTGCCTGGCTAAAAAATTGGCTTTATTATGGAGATTAATCTCAGATTTTTCTAGTGAACTTACCATACTTGATTCTTGTAATTATTATTTAATAATAATATATTTCTTTAAATATATTCGCAATTAAGTGTAATGTTAACTATTATTCTTAATTAATATTATAAATAATTAATCATTTTGATTATTTATTGGAGATTTTGCGTAATTCTCCTCTTGAAAATTGCCTTGATAATATATTAGAATTAAAATTAATAAATTTAAGATGTTGAAGGTAAATATCATTATGATTTCCGGTAAGGCGAATCCCCTTAATCGACATAAAGCCAATGTACAAATGCTAAATCGGATTTTGCTTATATTTTGTACGCTTACTATAGCCAATACTCTAAATTCCAACGCCAGTAATTATTCTAGGCATGATAATGAAACTTTAGGACTGGGAAAAGCCCATTTACAAACCCCCAAAAGCCTTAAAGTTACCACAACTAAAGTCCATTACTCTGAAGCTGATTTAACTAAATCGGCCTGTTTACATCTAAAACTTGCTGAACAGAATCAAGAATCTGGCAATATTCTTCAAGCCATAAATGAATATCAAAAATCAATTAGTTATAAACCTTCAGCTTATGCTTATTATGGACTGGGCAAATTATACTTTAATGAAAACAAATTAGGCTTTGCTAAAACTAATTTGCAACGAGCCTTAAGCTTGAAGCCTGATAGTTATAAAGTTTTAAGCTTACTGGGCGAAATTGAATTACAAAGCAATGATTTAATGTCAGCTCATTCACATTTGTGTAAAGCCTTAAAATTAAATCCTAAAGATTATCAAGCCGGATCTAATTTAGTTAAATTATGGAAAATTCAAATCAGCCAAGATCCGAAAAATTCTAATAATTATTTAGGTTTAGCTAAAACCTATCAACTAATGGGTAATCTTAAAGAAGCCCAAGCTAATTTTAAAACCGTGGTTAAACTAGATCCCAATAATCCCAATTTACCTCAAGCCAGAGAAAATTTTAAAACTTGTGTACTAAAATATAAAGCCAAAAAAGATCTAATTGCAGCTCATAATTTAGCTAAACAAGGTTTATATAATGAAGCCTGTAACGAGGCTACTGAAGCGGCAAGTTTTTGTCCGGATGATGCTGGCGTTAAAATTTATCAGGCAACTCTATATGAAGAAGCTAAACGTTACCCTGAAGCTTATAATATTTATTTAAACTCGCTCAAAATTGATCCTAACAATAATTACGCTCTTACAAGAATCAAAGCTCTTCATAGTCAGTTAAGTAACTCTAGTAATTCAAACAATGTTAACCCCTTAGGTATAATTTCGCAGGCTAATAATATCGGTAACTATGCTAATTTATATAATCCGAATGCTGTAAACCCTTATGGGGTAAATTCACAAGCACACATAAATAGCCTTGGCCAATTTTTTGGGGCACTACGCAATGAAGGTATAGCCAGACAGTTAAACTTTCAGGATTATGAAGCTAAAGTGCACAAAAGTTTAACTGGTCGTAATTCGTATTATACAGCAACTGGACAATTAGGTGATTTACCCGTGATGCCAGGAACTGTGAAACCACAAATCCCCCTACCAGATTTAGATGCTGATACCAATACTGCCAATAACAGTGCCACAACTGAAGAGACTCCAGTACTGGATGGTGGTGTTTCCCAAAATAGCTACGTTGGACAGGCCTTAGCTGAATTAAATTATCCGCAAAACGGAAAATTAACTGGTTTAAAAAACCTTGTCGGTAAGCAAATGCCTCAAATGCTTAATCCAACAACTTCAGACGGACGAGAAAAATTAAAAAATATCATGATTGCTGCCAGTGATATTATGGGTAAATCTAATGGCAATTCTGAAAATAAATATGTTCAGGCGTTAAGCGATCTAACCAAAAGTAAAAAAATTAATGAAAGCGGCCAAATTGTTGAAACGCCCAATAAATATGTTCAGGCCTTTAGTGATATAACCCAAAAACAATCAGATTCAACAGGCAACAAATTTGCTAATGCTTTTAAAGATTTAACTGATAATTCAAATAGTTATAATGCTGAAAATAACGTTCAACAGAATAATTTAATCAGACCGGTTAATGAACCTAATCCCATATTTCAACCTAACAATAGCAATATAATCAAT
>JAKAZS010000046.1 GCA_021815785.1 bacterium | reverse complement strand
CCGATTGGTTAAAGCTTTAAGATCCTTAGGGTTAGCGTTAATGCAAGCATTAAAATCTTTTATGGCAGCATTAAAGTCCTTAGCAACAATTTTAGCCAGTCCTCGATTAAAAAAAGCATCAAAATCATGAGGATTTAATTCAATACATTTAGAAAAATCATTAATGGCCTTATTATATTCTTTTAATTCATAGTGAACAATACCAATATAGCGATATACCACGGAATTAATATTATTTAGTTCCAGGGAGCGATTATAATCAAAAATGGCTTTTTGATAATCCTTAAGATGATAGAAGGAATTGCCTCGATGCATATAGCCTTCAAAATTATAAGGATTAAAATCAATGGCATTATTAAACAGAATTATTGCAGCATTATAATCAGACAAACGATATTTTTCAAGTCCTAGTTGAATTTTAGCTTTGTATTCATCAATAATTTGCATAGTTAAGCGGCGCAGATTAAATTAACAAGTATTTGTGATAATTGGAGAAATTAGCCAACTTAGTATTCCTTACCTAAATTTTGATCTGTTAAAGTTTTACCTTTTACCTTTTGGTTGTATAAATTGGATTTTTCTATATGCGAATTATCAATTTTGGATTCTTTAAGATTTGAATTTGCTATTGCCGAATCATTAGCTTTCGTATTTTTTAAAGATACCTTAGTGAGTTTAGTCTCATTAAGTTGAGAATTGTCCAATTTGGAATCAATAACCTTAGTTTTGCGCAATTTGGAATTGACAATTTCATCTTTGTGAACCTTACAAGATGTATAATTACTATTACTGGAATTAGTATCAGTAATTTTGGACTTTAGACAATTATCATTATCTAATTTAGATTTAACAATCGTTGAATTTTTAACAGTTGAATTAGCTAAATTAGCTGACGTTAAATTTGAATTTTTAATATGGGTATTATTAACTTCCGATTTGTCAATATTAGATTTTTTAATCCAAGCATTATGCATATCGGTATCGTTAATATTTGCTTTTTTAACCGTTGTATTATTTATTTTAGACTTATTAATTACAGACTTATTAATATGCACATTGCCTAAATTTGACTCACAAACATCAGTATGCTTTACTTTGGCATTATTTATTTTTGATTTATTTACATTGGCATAATTTATTTTAACTTTATTAAAATCCGAATCACTAACCGTGGAATTAAGTATTCGTCCATTGGCAATCTTTACATTGACCAGAGTTGAATTTACAATAGTCGAATTAATAATTTGACAGTTTTTAAGGCTAGAGCCAGTGACTTTAGAGTGTAAAACTTTTGAATCAGTATAGGCATTTAAAACTTGTTTGGCCTTAAGCAAAGGAGTCTTTGCCAAAACGGCGTTTGAACAAAAACTAACTAGCAGAATCAATAATAAAAGTTTTCGGTAAAGCATAATTTTCCTTATATTTAACTTTAAATGGATAACTATAGGTAATATATTTAATTTATTAAAGCATACTTACTTCATAAAAAATAAATATACAAATTTTATTTATTTTGCGAAATGATTAAATTTTAAAAAATTTAACAAAATACACTTGACAAGTTTAAAATTTTCAACTATTCTAAGAAAGCTTAGGATATTTTAATCTTTTAAGCCTTACTAAAAACAATTCTTAAATTCACTTAAACAATTTCCATATTTATCTTAACGGATAATTTTGGGAACGACTAATTTTCGATTTGAGAAAAATTTACTAAAAAAATTTCGTGCTGGTTATTAAGCAAATTTATTTGCTTAAGCCACGAGGGGTCGATTGTGATATCCACTAAAAATATCCTGATTAAATATGACAAGGCCTTAAATCTATTAATTCAGGCTCAAATTCTAACCCTCACCCAATTAGAAGAAGTTAGAGGCTTAGCTGAAATTGCCAAATATCCGATCAATCGCATGCTTGAATCAACGGGAATAGTTACCAGCCTAACGCTAAAAAATGCCTATCAGGCTATCAAACAAATATCACAAGGTCAAATTGAAAACAGTGTAGCAATTGAAGCAATTAAGTATGGTAATTTACATAAAATTGATTTTGAACAAGCCATCCAAGAAATAGCTGAAAAAGGCAAAATTAAAATAGATTTTGAATTATTTTTAAATTTGCTTTTGGATTCAAATTTACTAAATATTGAACAATTGCAACTGGCCTATTCTGAAAGTAATACTTCTAATTTGGCTTTTAGTCGAATTTTAATTACGATGGGTCTATTACCTGAATTTATTTTAAATTGCTTAATTGAAATTTTAGGAGATCTTAAACAAGCAAAAATTAATTACGCTGAAGCCTGTAGTCTTTTAGCGGCAGGCAGCCATAATCCAACCCTGATTATAAATAATACCCCCAAACCCAAAAATCATATTAAATTAGGCGAAATTTTAGCTTTTGCCAATATTATTTCAACGCAAGACAATCAGGATATTATTTTCGAAAGTTTAATTACCGGAAATTTATCCGGTGAATTATTTGTTAATCGTGGCTTAGTTAGTTTAAAAGTGCTCAATTCAGCATTAGAAATTCAAGAACTAATTAATAAAGGAAATTTACCTTTTTCCACCGGTTTAAAAATGCTCCAGGAAGAAAACCAAACAGTTTAATTAAATTATGCTTAAACTAAGTTTTTTAAAATTTTATATTTAACAGCAATGACAAAGACAAAATATGAATAACTTGGAAATAAACAAAACGCATTTAAATAAATAAATTGGCGGCTTAAATTATAACTTTCTTGTAAATCAATTGAGTTAGTAACTAAATACCCTTTAGTTACCGATTGGATTAAAGTCGGATAAATAAAACTCGAAATAATAAAACTACTTAGTAAAGTTACAATACACGATAAGCCAATTAATACAAACCAGGCATAAAGATAATTTAAGATTTCTGATTTGAGAAATGATTTAGGGAAATAATTTGAGACAGAAAAATAAAAAATCGGAAAAGTTATTGGAACCGTAAATAATAGTGCATATATGTAATTTTCGGAAGAAATATTATCGGTGTTTGCTGAAGAATACAAAAAATCTAAATTAAAAATAGCCATTAATTTGACCAAGACAAAATAAATAACCAATGTGGCCAAATAAAATATAAGCCAGGCCTTAAAGTAATTTTGCGTAGTAATTTTTATTTTTTTGATCAAGATAATAAGATAATTCTTTCATAAACCTTTCATTATTTATTAATATACTATTTTTCAATGAAAATATGTTAATTAAACGCAGAATTTAATCTAAAAATACCAATTACTGTTTAGTCTTTTATGAGACCGGCAAAAGAAACCATGGTTTTGACCGAGGTTAAATATATATAACAATTCTTAACTGTAAATTTTACTACTAAAATTCTTTATTGTCCGACTTTTTTCTTGAAAAAATAAGTCAATCGCATTAAAATGTCAATATTACTCTTATTCTCGTAACTCAATTAGCTTAAATTGTTTAGGCTAACTAAGCAAAACCTTATTTTTATAATGAAAAACGTATATATTGAAACTTTTGGCTGTCAAATGAATAAGTCTGATACTGAGCATATGTTAGGTTTGCTCGATGAAATTGGTTATCAATCAACCTCGGCCGAGTCTGAAGCCGATTTACTCATTTTAAATACCTGTGCCATAAGACAAGCAGCTGAAGATAAAATTTTCAGTTATTTAGGGCATTATCGTAAACTAAAAGAAAAACGTCCCGGTACGCTTATTGCGATCGGTGGCTGTGTGGCGCAGGATGCTGGCAGCGATATTTTAAAACGAGCGCCTTATGTAGATATTGTGTTTGGGACGCATAATCTTCATCGATTACCGGACTTGGTTTTAGAAAGTCAAAGTCTTAATAAAACGATTGTTGAAATAATGCCTAATTTACCCCAAGATCTTCCCGAAATACCAATCATCAGGCAAAATAAATTATCAGCCTTAGTATCAGTTATTTACGGCTGTGATTATAACTGTACTTATTGCATCGTGCCTTATGTGCGCGGACGCGAGAAAAGTCGCGGTATTGAACAAATTATCCAGGAAATTAAAGATTTAAACGAAGCTAATTTCAAAGAAATTACGTTACTAGGTCAAAATGTCACAGCTTATGGCCATGATTTAAAGCCTCAAATTCATTTAGGTCATTTAATTGAAGCCATAAATCAACAAACCGATATTCCCCGTTTACGTTTTTTAACAGGACATCCTCGGGATTTAAATGATGAAATTATTGCTGCAGTCAAAAATACACCAATAGCGTGTGAATATTTTCATCTTCCGATTCAAGCCGGTGATGATCGCACTTTACGCCGGATGGCACGGGGCTATAATGTTGATTTTTACCGTAAGACCATTGCCAAAATCCGCCAACAAATGCCTAAAGCTTCAATTACCACCGACTTAATCGTAGGTTTTCCTGGCGAAACCGAAAATGAGTTTTTAAATACAGTTAAATTAGTTTATGAAATGGGTTTTGATTCTTGTAATACCGCCGCTTATTCACCAAGACCCCATACTCCAGCCGCTAATTGGGATGGTCAAATAAGCTTTGAAGAAAAAATGGAACGGCTACGCTATTTAAACAATGTGGTGACCGAAGTTTCTTACACTTGTAACCAGGCTTATTTAAATACGCAAACCGAAATTTTAGTAGAAGGACCTAGTACCCGTAACCCGCTAAAACTTACGGGTCGAACCCGAACCAATAAAGTCGTAAATTTTGAAGGCGATAAAAGTTTGACCGGAAAATTAATTGAAGTATTTATTGATGAAGTACATCCCTGGGCCTTAAAAGGGAAAGTTCGCGTACCCGTTTATTAATAATATGGTTTATGCAAAAATTGTCCAGGCTAGTCCAGCCTGTCTTGAATTAGCGGTTAAATACTTAAAAGAAGGCAAATTAGTTGCTTTCCCGAGTGAAACTGTTTATGGCTTAGGGGCTTTAGCCACAAGCGTGGACGCCCTTAATTTACTGTATAAAGTTAAGGGTCGCCCTCAACATCATCCTGTCATTGTTCATTTGGCAAATCTTAAGGATATTGATCAATGGGTAAGCCAATGGCCAAATATTGCCCAAACTTTAGCGGATAATTTTTGGCCAGGACCAATGACGTTAATTTTACCTAAAGCAAACAATGTATTAAACCAAGTAACCGGCGGGCAGGATAGTATTGCTATTAGAATTCCGCGTAATAAAATTGCCCTTGAATTACTAGAGCTTTTAGGTACGGGAATAGCCGCCCCATCAGCCAACCGTTTTGGTCGTATCAGTGCTACATCAGCTCAAGCCGTTTTTAAAGAATTAGGCAATAAAGTAGAATTAATTATTGACAATGGCCATAGTCCAATTGGCCTGGAGTCCACGATCATTAATCTTTATCAAAAACCCTATCAAATTATGCGTCCAGGCATGTTGATGGAAAGTGATATCAGAAAAGTTTTAAGCCCTGGTCAGTTGGCTGAATTTTCGGTTAATGATACCACTAACAATTTACGAGTTTCCGGTAATTTAAAATCACATTACCAGCCAATTACACCGTTAAAACTTATGACTCAAAGTGAGATTATAAATTATATCAATAATCATCCCCAGGTAAAAATTGGTATTATTGCTTTTACACCAATTAAGGCTAATTCAAATCAAGTAAATTTAATTAAAGCTAGTAGTGATGTTCATGATTATGCTCAAAATCTTTACGCACGAATTCGGCAATTAGATGAATCGGGTCTAGCGATAATTTTAATTGAACAAACACCAATTACCGAAGACTGGTTGGCCATTAATGATCGCTTAGCCAAGGCTAGTTTTAAAGACTAATCGTATTAAACTGGTCAATTATTAATCAGTCATTCAGGTAAGTCATCTCTAAATCTCCGATTAGTTAAGGCTAAATTAACTACTCAATAAATCAAACACTTGGTAAAGTTCACCAGTCATCTCTAAATCTCCGATTAGTTTAGGCCAAATTAACTAATAATAATATGGCGTCTTTTTTGTCCAGATATTTTGGGGAAATTCTCGATACAGTAATTGAAAAGCTTTTTTTGATAAGGCTGATGAATCCTTAGATCTATCCCCTAAATGAGTACAGCGCACTGCCAAATGCAAGGCCTGCGGTACATAAGGGTCCTTAGGATTGGTTTTGGCATAATTAATCACGATATTGGGCAGATAAACTGAAGCAGCATTAGCTTTAGTCAATTCCTGGTTTTCTTTTATACCAGAAGCTATTTGGGCTTTACTTAAAAACAATGGCGGAATAATTAATGAGGGATAGTCAATTTTGTTAGGATTGGCAATATTATCATTTTCTGATTTAAAATTAGGCATATGCAGGCTTTGCAAATCATAACTTGACCACCAGAAACCATAACCGGCTAAAGTACTGGAAAAATTACTTAAAACTGGATTAAAATCATCATTTTTAAGCATTAAAAAACTAGCGATAAAATCCCTTTGGCTCTTGGTTTTAGCCTTAAGAAATTTTTGATATAAATTTTGATTGGCTTTATCTAAAGTACTTAATAATTTAGCCCGATTAAGCGCATCATTAGTTTTACCAAGGAGTTGTGCTCTTACAAAAATCACTTTAGCTAGAGCTTGCCTGGTTAAAATATTTAAGCCTTTCATATCATCAATGGCAATTAGTAATTCTAAGGGAAAGGTATAATTTATATAACCTAAAGCTAAAGGAATAAACTTTGTTTTAGTACTTTTGACAGGTTCAGTTTCATAAGATACTTCATCATAGCCACCACCCCAAATTCCTACATAGTCACTCAAGGCAAATTTCATAAATTCAGGCAATGATTTAGCTAATTGAATGCGATTTGCTAAAAGTAAGTTCTGAGCTGACAAATCCAAATTTGGCTGGCTTAAAAGTTTATCTAAAAGAGTACTAGCTTGAGCATACTTCTTTTGAGACATAAAATCCTGACAAATATAATAAGCAATAGTTAAATAAGCTTTACTCTGTGGCTTAAAGCTACTAAACGACTCGATAAGTTCAGGACAAAGCGGGTCAGTTGGCTTGGTTTGCTTAAGACAAGCAAGATACCATAATGTATTCGAGGATGATTCTTGCCAATTATGGCTACAGTTAACCGTTACAGCATCACGATGCGGCTCACAATGATGCATATTTTTTTGGCAATCTTGCCATTTACTTTGAGTGTAAGCAATTGCTTCAGGGTTTTGCGACTGAAAAGCTTGAATCCAATCTGACAATTCATCAAGACCTTTAATTAAGGGCTTAGCATTTAAAACAGTACTATCATTATAAAAATCACTGTCGTTATAGCCAATAAAAAAATCATAAACTCTGGTGTATTCATCAAGATTAGCGCTGGTAATTTTTTGTAAAATCTGGTTAGCGATTTCTTTTAAACGTAATTTAGGGTTTAATCGATCCATAATATAATTTTCCAGCAATTGAAGATCATTATAGTAAGCTTGCATTAACTTATCATTTAGCAAATTACTAATTTGGATATGAGCTTTTTGTAAAATATCCGGATTAAACTGTTTAGTAGTTTTGATAGTGCCTTCTCTAATTAAAGATCTAACCGCCAAATATTTAGCCAAAGCACTATAGGTTGGGCTTTGAGCTAATTGGTCAAATTGCCTGGTTGCAATATCATAATTACCAGCATAAAAATTAGCGCACGCAATCTGATAATTACGTGCATCAATTAAGAAGTTATCGGTACAATTATTTAAAGGCGATGGTATTTTAGCTTTTTTCGGATTGGCGGTATTACTAAATACTATATCTTGAGCGGTAATCCAGTCTTTAACTTGCGCATTAGTAATGCCATATTTTTGGATTAATTCTTTTAACGTATTACAGGCCTGATTAATAGCTGGCTGTTGTATATTGCATATTTGGGCATAATAATCATTTTCTAAAGATGCAATGGTATCAAAATCAGGAAGTTTTGCTTTATTAAATCCGCCAACAGTAGAACGTAAATCTAGCCATGGTTTTATGATAGCTTGCGAAATTTTAGTAGTATCAATATAACTTGAATCCAGCCGAGCATTGATCAAGTTAGAAGCGACTTTTATTTCCTCCTGACTTAATGGTTTTTGAATTAAATAGCGATAAGCCAAAACAAGATAAATTCGAGCATAACTTGGCAAAAACATACCCAGATTTCCACTGACATATTTATGGATAGGTTCAACTGGATGCAAAGACCATGAATACTGTTCAATAGACAGTATGGCACAGCTAAAAACAAAATTGGGAATAAGCCAAAGCACAATAACCAAAGGACAAAGCTTTTTAAAATAATCAAACATCTGTTTTCACCATAAAAATATCTATTTTATATATTCTAAGGCGTTTATTAAAGAAAAACTAGTCCAGGGATGAGGATTAAAAACATATAAGGTCTTTAAATGAAAATGATTTTTCTGGTAAAGGTTAAATAGCATAATTTTATTAACCTTGCTTTCCATCAGTGAAATTCCAATATTATCAGCATAATTAATTCCTGGATAACCTGGATGATTTTTAAAATATTCTAGAATATTATTACGGTCTAGTCCCATACTAAAAAACATCGGCACAATTTCCAGATTATTCATTTTGTCAAGCCAACTGTCAAACATACACCATGATACCAAAGCTGTAATCGATAATTTTACATTTGTTCTTTGCTGAAGAGTTGCAATGATTTTTTTATAAAAACTTCTTTCATTTAATCTTGCATCAAAATCTATTTGTAATTTGTTGATTTTATCTACATGGCCATATTTAATAATTAAGTCGCATACTTTATTGGCAAGTTTTTGATCAAGTGGTTCTTTAAAGTCGGGACTTAATTCAATGCGACATACTGATATTAAAGGGATGGATGATGGTGCAACCATACGGCAATGTCGGGGCTCGCCATAAATACCGGCCTTGGTTATATGAATAGTACCAGCTAAAAAGGCCACACCAGCGTTTGGCGGGAGTTGTAATTTGCTAAAGTCCTGGGGATAATCCCAAGTCCATATATAAATTTGCGGTGGTGGCTTAAAATCAGCGCAAACTGGAGCTAAGTGTAAAACGCAAATTAAAAAATATAAAAAAAAGCTGCGTTGAATTGTCGACATTATTTTGGCTATTTATTATTACTGTCATTTTTTAAGCTAACAGTCATTTTTATTAACGTTTAAAGTAAGTAATTTTAACTAAGTAGGCAAGTAGATAATAAGCCGGGTTCTGTTTATACTGTCATCTGTCTGGTAATCTGGTTTCCCAAATTATCTAGCGGATTTAGGCATTTTAGGTTGGCGGGCCACCAATATTCTAAAATATACCTTTTACCTTGCACCTTTAGTGGGGTTTACCTAGCCAGAACCTCTCGATTCTGCTGGTGACGCTCTTACCGCACCGTTGCACCCTTACCAACATAAAGTTGGCGGTTTTCATTTCTGTGGCACTATCCTCACGCTCACGCGCACTGGGCGTTACCCAGCGACCAGCCCTGTGGTGCCCGGACTTTCCTCACCTAAATAAATTAGGCGCGACAGTTTTACCTACTTGTCCTGGATTTATTATAAGCTATAAATTGAAAAAATATTAAGTCAGTTTAGCTTAAAAATAAATTTTAATAATTATTGTTTTCAATTATCGTTATAAAATCAAGATTTCTGAAATACGGTTTCAGCTAAACTATTTAAATACGGACTCTAGAATACTATTTAAGCTTTGCCTTGACATGACAATGCTACTTGTTAAAGACTTTTCTCATTATTTATTGGCCACAATGGTTATTGCTTGGGATGATATGGTTTCCAGCCATCCATTTGAAAAAGAATGCATTTATAATCACTAAAATTAGGTGAATTCGCTTGCGCATTACTTCCTTCTTTCGAGAATGTAGCAGTTATTTTCAAAGGAATCCCTGGAGACTTTAGCGATAATTCTTGTTTATCATTTTCTTTACTTAAAATTGCGGTAATATGCGCGGCTAATTTATAAGGGGTTTTGCCACTATAAGTCTCAATACCAAGAAAGGTTACCACGGCCTGATTACCTTGGAAAATTGTACAAGGATCTTTAATTTCAAAATTAGTTATTTTATAATGATTTTTATTGGCTTTGGCTAAAACGTCTTTAATGTGATTAATAACTTCATCGCGGCCTTTATAAATTTTAGTTTGACTTTTAATAACTTCCTGACAGTCTGGACTAAAAAAATTCTTTAAATCATCAATATTTTCATTAACAAAAGCATTGGCATAAGTACTAATTATTTTAAGGATGGCATTAGTTTTTTCTTTATGAACACAAAAATAAGTAGGGTTAGTTATTTCAACCCCACAGCCACCCTTTAAATCATTAGCTTCAGTTGAATTAGCAGCAAAAGCCGCATAATTTGCCAATATTAAACCTAATAACCCGTAAATTCGCAAAAAATTTGTTAACACAATTATATTCGACCTCTTGTTATCTAGCATTATTAAGGGCGTATTCAATTTCATTCAAAGAACGATTATTGTCATCAAGATATTGATTAATTTTATCTAATTTATTGCTTAAAAGGTTAATCTGTTCATTAATTTTACTTCTGGTTTCAATTAAATAATCACGTTGTTTGAGTAAAATGTCACGCGAATAATTCAAATTCTGATAATAATCAGCGGCAATGGCCACCCCAGCAAATAGACAAATTAATAAAATTACGACAATTATTTTCATTTATTTAAAAATTGGGCGGTACCGGACTCGAACCAGTGACCCCCACTATGTCAAAGTGGTGCGCTACCAACTGCGCCAACCGCCCAAAGCTAACTAATCAATATATTTTATATTAAATTAAAACCAAAATTAGTAAAATTAGTTATATTTTAAGTAAATTTAGTTTTAAAAGGCGGCACCCAGATTCGAACTGGGGGATAAAGGTTTTGCAGACCTCTGCCTTACCACTTGGCTATGCCGCCATGAATAATTTTATTTTAGCTTACTATCAACTATATACTACTATTTTTTAACTTTTTTCCGGTTTTTAACTTGTCGAGCGCTTAATTTTCCGTAAAATACGTTAAAGACGATTTAATTGCCTATGCTTAATTTCGCAATGCTTAGAGACTAAATTTTAGCCTAGCCTATTATCAAGCAGTTATAATTTAAGCCTAAATTATAACTAATATCATTATAAGGTAGGGTCGGGCGATAACGCTATTAACCACCAATTAATCAAAGTCAACCAACCTATTTTGATTATTTGACTTTATTAAATTAAAAATTAGTTTTAATTTAGGGCTTACGATATTGGCCAAAAAAGTAGGTAAAATAAATTAAGGTAAATACCCATTAGCTTTTTAAGTACTGGAAAATGTTGCGCTTTATAATTTTAGGGTTATTAATAATTACCGGACTAACGGCTTGCTCTTCTAACGATGTAGTAAGTTATCGCAGTGGTGAAATGACTCATGCATTTGCTAAAAACAAACGGCTCATTAGTCAAAAACTGCCTGTACCAATATATCCTAATGCAAAAATCACAGGTTTTGTCGAAAATGAAGATAAAGATGAAGCAAATTATTTAATTGCTCAAACCAGTGATCCGTTAGCAAAAGTAATTGAATTTTACAACAATAGCTTGACATCAAATAATTGGTCGATTGAAAATAACACTAATATTGATCAAATTACTAGTATCAGTTGTCATAAAAGTGATATGGATGCAAATATAATGCTTAGCTATGCAAATGGTCTAACTTATATCAATATTAGTTACTATTCAATTAATTCGATTAAGTCTAAACCTGATACGCGTAAGGATTCAGAGAATCCGTTAGATTCAACCGATTAAATTCTAGACCGATCCTAGGCTCAAGGCTAAAGGGTATTAATATTATAGATTTAGTCCTATGAAATAGTTTTAATTGCTGGCTTGGACTTTTTAAGCCTTTTCACCAAAAATTTTTAAATTATAATCCCACAATCCACATATTTCAGCTTTTAATTTGCGGCTTTGACCTTTTAGGGGCAGGACAATTAACTGTTTCAGGATATGGCCATAAATATAGCTAAAATTCAAGAAATAAAGCCATGGCTGTTTTTGGTAAGATAAGAAGAACAAAGCTCGATTGCGCATATGATAATAAGACCTTAAACTAGCCGTATCCTTGCTAAAGCTACCGCCATCTTTATGGATAACGTAGGCATTAGCAATTAAAGTACAGTTATAGCCCTCAATGCGTTTGCGATAGCATAATTCAGTATCTTCAAAATACAGAAAGTATCGTTCATCAAAAAAATGCTGGTCCGAAAAATGGCTTAACCGCAGTAACATATTTGACCCTGATAACCAGTCACAATTTAACGTTGACAGAGTATTACTACTTTCTTTTAAATAAGATTTAGCTTTAACAAAATCTAATTTACCAACCCCTAAAATTGTTGGCGAATCAAATTCTTGAACGAGCGCACAACCAAAAATTGCCGTTTGGGGTAAATTATGTAAGGCTTGGCATAAATTCTTTAATGATTCATTATGGACAATGATGTCATTATTTAACAGCCATACATATTCAGCCTTCCTCGCGTGACAATATTTAATTCCTTGATTGGCACCACCCGAATATCCTAAATTTTTGGCTAAGTCTAGAATATGGATGTGGGGAAAAGCACTTTGTAAATCTTTACTTTCGTTACTATCTGCGCTGTTGTTTACGACTAAAACATTAAACACAACTGATTTAAGTTTAGCTATAGATTCTAAACAGGCCTTAGTAATAGCTATATTCTTGTAGTGAATAATAACTATCCAGATATTTGTCACAATCAATATCTCAAAAAATAATTAAACATATAACTTTCATACTAAATTAATCCCTTAAAAATAAGTTTACTTGATATTATTAATATAGCGAATTAATTATTATAAAATAAATAAATTATTTTGGAGGAAAAAGCCAGTGAGTGATCAAGATTCTAGCAGCGAAGCTAATCCAAAACCAATATCCAGTAAAATGCCAGCATCTAGCGATATTGATCCATCGGTTCCGCGTCGAATTAATGTCGCCAATGTCTTTCACGCCTATCGCTATGTAGTTGAGTCGTTTAATTCCGGATCAGTAAAACAGCGTTTTTCAGACTCGGTAACTTTAGGATTAGTCTTTTTATGTATTACCAGTCTTATCCTAGCAATATTTGTTCCAGTCCCACCATTTATTAAAATCTGTCCCTTATTTTTGACCTGGGCTGCGGTAATTTCTTATATTGTCAACCGACTGGGCATCTTGACAAGTTTATCGCCTCGTCAGGCAATATTAGTTGGCGAAATTATTATGGCCAGTTTTTGGATGGGGGTAATTTCAGCCATGTTAATTACGCTAATCTGTTTCCATATTGCAACTAACCAATATGGTGGCGTATTATAAAAACTTTTTTTGCAGTAACTAGAAAAACCCAAACTTAATATTGAATAACGCCAACTCGTTTTAACAACTTGTTGGTTAGAATGTTGTCAAGATTTTAACGGGTTTAATTATCTAAATAATAAGTACATAAACCTAAATTAAAACTAGACTGTCAATATCTGACAGTCTAGTTTTAGCTAAAACTTTTCAATTTCAAACGATTAAATCGTATTCAACTATAAGCTAACGGCGCGAATAAACCCGCCAATACTTCAACAACTAATTGATTAGCTGACTATTTAGTTGGACTTTCGACTAATGGTTTGTCGCCAAGATGTTCTTTATACCAACGTAATGATTGAGCATACTTATGAATGGCATGCTTACGTGCTGAAGGAACTGAGTAACTTGGTGGTTTCAAATGGAAGTAACGACCTTCATCACCACCAGCTTGAGAAAATGCTGGTAAAGATCCTACAACAAAAAGTGTTAACAATGGCAAAGCTAACTTCATTTATATCTCCTTTTCCTTTTAATAAATCATTTTAATGATTTTTAGCTTAAATCAGATGTACAAAAATAATTGTACTACTTAATTCAGGAAAAAATATTGTCAAGCAGTAAAAAATTTAAGATCCTATTTACTTAAGTTAGCAAATTTTCGCAAATTGCTGTTATGATAAAAGTAAATTAATCTTTGCTGTTGTCAGCCCAGTATTACTTTATAAATATATATTAATAGATTTAACTACTTCATTAGGATAAAGTTTTGGTAGCAAAATCACATAATCAAATTGATGTAAATAATTTAAAAAAAATCTTAAATTGGTTCTGTGAAACCTGTCTAAGATTTGCCAGTCATAGCAAACATCTGTTTTTAACCTATCCTCAAGGCTTTGATACCAATAACTTTACAGCTATTACCAATCTATTTAATAATGATTTTTTAAGTCAGATTACTTTTGTAAATTATGCCGATATTAAAGAACTAGCTCTTGACTATTTTGCAACAATCACAAATGCAACGTCAGTGGATTCACCCGGTCTTAATGATAACCCGCTTAACCAAACCCCAATCCTAGTCATTTATAATTTCACCCAGCCTTTAACCGGAGCTGAATTATGGTACTTAAACCATCATATTGTTTATAGTCGGTTAATCTATAAACAATGTACAGTATTTTTTAGCGATATTACTTATCCCGAATTTTTAGAATCAGGTAAACAATGTCCAGATTTTGAATATGCAAATTATGCCTTAAGTTTTCCTAAATTAGTCAGGTTAATCAATAGCTGTTTAGTTGATCTTAACTTATTCTTTCGTGAAACTAAGCCACCGGCATTAACATCTATTGAATTGCTGCTCATTCAAAAATTGCACGAAAAAAAAATTCCGATAACTATTGGTGCTAATATCAACGAAATCCCCCTTTACATTTCGCTGGCTAATGAAAATGTAAAATTATCCTTGGAAATTGATCCATTATCTCATTTTGATAGCATTGCATTTCAGAGTTCACTGGCCAAACAGCACTTAGTCTTAGTCTCTATGGGTTGGCAAATAATTCGGTTTACTAGTAAAGAAATACAGGAAAACATTGATGAATGTATTTCGATAATTGAATCCGCTTTAAATAAAGTCAAAATAAATGCTGGAATAGGTAAAATAATTGATAATAACATTAATCAGGTATCCAAAGTCAACTTCAATACCGATAGTTTTCAACGCAAATCTCTTGACCATAAATGCGGTCCAGCTCTAACTAAAGGTATTGCCGGAACTGGTAAAACAACAATTGCTTTACAAAAAGTTTTAGAATTAATCAATCAGGGTATAAATCCGGAAAAAATTATTTTCTTCTTTAATACCAGTAATAATCTTCGACAAGGCAAAGCAATTTTTGAAACCTGTATAAATAAATCTGTTTTAGCAAAACTCAACCTTACTACATTTTATGACTTTGGCATGCGTTTTGCTAAAGAAAACACATCATCAATAAAGCGTAAAATACCCATAAAAATTGAAAATAATAATTTAAAAGTTTTAGCTAAAATTTTAAATAAAGTTGAACGTGATATCGATCCAGATTTTCGTGAAGTTTTTCTTGATCTTGATGAATTTGTTCTCCATAGTGTTATTTCTTTTTATAAAGCAAATCTTTTAAATCCGGAACAAGTCAAAGAAAGAATTAGTAATAAAATTGATGAACTGGTCTATAAAATTTATCAAAGCTATGAAGAGCAATTGCAAAGATCCAACCGCATTGATAAAGATGACTTAATCAAGCTAACCGCCCAAGTCTTGGCTAGCAATGAAACCATAGCCTTTAACTATCAAAAAAGCTATGATTATATTTTTTGTGATGATTATCAGGAAATAACGTTAGCTAGTGATCTTATTTTACGCTTATTAAGTTTTCCTCAAGATAATTTATTCCTGTTTGGCGATCCCTACAATTGCCTTAATCAGGTAACTGGCAGTTTACCAGGCTTAATAAACAATATTAATATTAAATTACCGAATTGCCAAATTTACAAACTTGAGCATAATTGGCGCATACCACCACAAATTCATAGCTTAACCCAAAATGTCATTAGTTTGATCAGTCCAGACCAGTCAATGGTGTTATCATCAGTAACGACTAAAACAGAAGATGTAAGCTTGTCATTAATTGGTCCAAAATTCTTTCACAGCGAAGTCCTTGAATCACAATGGATTGCTGAAGAAATAGACACTTTATTAGATACCGGTAGAAGTCCTGATGAAATTACTGTTTTATTTAGGAACTCTGCTTATGCTGCTTTAATTGCAGATGCATTGGACCAGCGCAATATTTCCTATTTACTGCAAAATATTGATACCAATACTTTGCCGGATGAAGAAGCAGATATTATAGCCTTTTTAAAATTAATTTGGGACCCTGAAGCACCTAAGGCACGGGAATCTTTTGAAAAGTTATTACCGATTAAAATTAAAGATGTTGATACCAAACAGCTAAGTGAAATAGCTAGCTTTGCCGAAAATAACAATTTATCTTATTTAAAAGCCATCGAAATTTATTCTAAACTTCACAAAGATGCTATAAGTAATGAGTTGGCTCAAATTGTAAAATATATTTTTTCAACAAATAAACAGAATTTAAGTCCTTATGCTGCAATTGAATCATTCTGTGATAAATTTAAATTACTGGAATATTATAAAACTTTTAAAATTCCGAAAGAAGTCAATTATGAACCGTTAAAAAAACACTTATTATTTAAAAATTCTACGTCTAAGTTTAAGACTATATCCGAATTTTTAGACGCCTTAAATAAAAGCAACAAAGATAATACTACAAAATCAAAAAAAGTAAATTTGTTAAATTTGCACGAATCTCAAGGGTTAGAATTTAATATTGTTTTTATCCCAGGTCTGGCTGAAGGTTATTTCCCTAGTGCTGAAACTGAAAGTATTACCGAAGAGTATAGTTTACTTTACGTGGGAATGTCTCGAACTAAAGAATTTCTCTATCTGTCAGTTCCCTTAAGTATAAACGAAAAAGAAACTGTACCATCCAGTTTTCTTGCCCAGTTAAAACTTGATACGAACACTGGTTTAATCACTAAGCCAACCAATCCGATTAATACCGTTAACAAGCCAATTTCAATGGCAGTACCGCTAACAGCCAATTTACCGGGAAGTAATACACCAAAAGCAACCGTTACTAATCCTCAAGCTAGTGTCAATGCCCAATCCGGCGTTAATACCCAATCCGGAGCTAATCCCCCAACCGGCACCAATCCCCAAACTAGTGTCAATGCCCAATCCGGAGTTAATACCCCAACCGGAGCTAATCCCCCAACCGGCACCAATCCCCAAACTAGTGTCAATGCCCAATCCGGAGTTAATACCCCAACTAGTGTTAATGAACAAACTGGTCAAACCTCACCCTCAAGTACGGCAAATGCTTTAAATCAAGCCAGTAAAGTCAATCAATATAATCCGTCTAAACTAATCAATCAAGCCAATACTGAATCAATTGCGGCAAATGCATCTCCAGATTTACTAATTCAAAGCAAATCAGCACCACCTGGATCAAATAATACCGCTAATAAACCCGATTTAAGCATGCCCGTTAATCAGTCTATTCCACAAACTGTTCCAGATAAACCGACCAATTATCCACAAACTGTTCCAGCTAATCCGACCACATATCCACAAAGTTTAGCCAAAATGCCACAAACTTCACCTGCAACCCCAATATCAAATAATCCCAGTAATTCACCGGCGCAAAATATGGCGGCGCCTAAAGTTTTAGGTAAACCCATATGCCCACAATGTAACAATCAATTAGAGGCTAATTCCCAGTTTTGTGGTGAATGTGGCTATAGATTACCAACCCGAATTCCTTCGTGCAAAGCCTGTAACGAACCCATTGACCCCCAAGCAAAATTTTGTGGCGAATGTGGGTTTAAGATTATAAATTGATTCTGTTTTAAGAATTAACCGTTATAAATTTTTAATATTTTGCTTATTGTTTAACATGAACTTGCAAAGATGTAAGATAAATGGCAAAATTATATAGAATGTACAGTCTTAATTCGGGGAAATCATGTCAAGCAGTAGGCCTTCTAATACCTGTAGCCTAAACGTAATTCAGGAAAATGCTTCAAAACTATGCTCAAACGAGTTTGACATTGGCAATGTTGTTGTCAATAAAATGAAAGTAGCTGTAGCCATGAGTGGCGGTGTCGATAGCAGCGTAACAGCTCTATTGCTTAAACAAATGGGCTATGAAGTCGTTGGGGTAACGGGCTGGCTGGTTAAATCCGGAAGCCGTTGCTGTGATACAGCTATGGTAGATGCGGCTAAAGTTTGTGAACAAATTGGGATTGAACACCATGTCGTTGATTTGTTATTAAGCTTTAAAACCCGCGTTATGGATGAATTTCCTAAGTCATACGCTGCAGGCCGAACGCCACTGCCGTGTAGCTTGTGTAATACCGAAATAAAATGGGGTTCATTATATAATTATGCCACTAAAGTTTTAGGTGCGAATTACCTGGCTACCGGTCATTATGCCAAGATTATGGATAATAATGGTCAACTCGTTCTGGCTAAAGGCATTGATTTGACCAAAGATCAGTCTTATGTGCTTTGGGGCATAACCCAAGAACAACTGGCGCATACTTTATTGCCACTGGGTGATTATACCAAGGATGAAATCCGTAAAATCGCCATCGACAATCATCTGGAAACAGCAAACCGTCCTGAAAGCCAGGATCTATGCTTTATTCCTAAAGGTCAAACCATTAAAGACTATTTGGCTAACCATATTCCGGTAAATGTTGGGGACATTATTCATATTCAGTCTAAAGCTAAATTAGGCAGTCATGATGGCTTCCATAATTTTACCATTGGCCAGCGCAAAGGGTTAAATATTGCCTTTAATGAGCCACTATATGTGGTTAGACTGGATAGTGTCACTAATACTGTTTACGTAGGTTCTAAGGCTGACCTCTTGCAAAAAGAGCTAACCGCCAGTGAATGTAATTGGTTGATAGACATGAATACAGCAATTTCATTTACCGGGATGGCCAAAATTCGTTATAATGCCAATAGTCAATTAGCAACCATTTTTCCCTTGCCCGATAACAAAGTGCGGGTGGAATTTGATACGCCGCAACCAGCAATAACTTCAGGTCAAGTTCTGGCTGTTTATGATTTAAACGATAAAAACTTAATTCTTGGTGGATGGATTGACTAGATATTTCATTTCGATATATTAATACAGTTATCATAATATTTTGCAACCCTTAAACTGGCCTCGAATAACCAATTTCACAAATTTAATAAAAATATCTTGCTCTAAAGTAAAATCGGCATTATAATAAAATTAGGGTGGATTAGGGAAAAAAGCTTTTATGTATATATTTTTAAACATAATTAAAACTGCAATATTATTAATGGTTTTGGTAAACCTTAACTTGGTAGCGTTGGCCAAGCATAGTCTTAATCAGGCAACTCATAATGTATCCAAGACTGAACAAACCCGTCATAAGTCAACTTTAAGCCATCATAAATCGACCGGAATAAAACATCATACAGCTTCATCTATAACTAATCATAATCACAAATCGGCAAACCGTAAATCGATAAGCAATATGGCTACAACGGCACGCAATCATAAATCGGCTGGCTCTAAATCGGCAAACAATGAAGCCATAACCGCACGCAATCATAAATCCACAAAACACTATTATGTAACCCAATATATCGGCTCTAAACATCATATTATTTCGCTTCATAATAACAGCAATTCATCGCAAAGCTATACATTAAGACACAGTAAATATTCTAGACATCATCATATAATTGCCAGAGCCAAAACTAAATATGCTTACCCAATTAATTTCTTTATGACTTATGCACCATATTTTGATTCAAGTCCATTGCCACAAGAACTTAAACAGCAAGTCACGGATGGGTTCGCTAATGGTCAGGCAGGGTCCTATCCAGCTAGTTATCTTGTCAAGGCTGGTATCGTTAAATATCACCCTTTGCGTGGTGGCATTTTCTGGCGACGAGAAAAAGTTAAATACATTGTTATGCATTCAACCGAAACCGGCATCCCTCAAACAGCGCCTCGGGTAATTGACAGTTGGAGTTCACTTGGCATAAGACATGCCGGAGCACAGTATGTAGTTGATCGTGATGGTACAATTTATCAGGCCTGTGATCCGGATTTAGGAACAGTTCATCTCAATATTTTTAAAACATTACCACATATAAACAATGACAACTGTATTGGTATCGAAATGAATCATACCGGATCGCAAACCTATACTAAGCAACAATTAGATTCAGTATCACGATTGGTAAGTTATCTTAAATCACGCTATCGAGTATCGCAAGAAAATATTATAACCCATAGATATGCGCAGCAAGGCGATCATACTGACCCGGTTAATTTTGACTGGAATAATTTTATTGTTTGTGTCAATGAAATTGATATGAAACGCGATATAGCTATGGCTACCAAAGTTAATAATCTTAGTAATGTCAACGATTCAAATTTAGGCGATAAAGTAATTCTTGATCCGCCAACTGCTTATTTACAATTACATAGACAAATTAAAGATAATGCTAATAATACCCAAGTAAGTACTCAAGCAAAAATGCAAAATTCAGACCCGGCTAATTCAGCAACGACTAATAATAGTACTGATAGTATGGTCAATTCACCTAAGGTAAATTCATCGCCAACCAAATTTGTCAGTAATGAATCAGAGTCAAATTTACGTGGGCCAATAGATTTAGATCCTAATTCAATAAAACTGGAAACACAAAAAAACAATTTGCCTAATAATGATTTAAATACCATGTTTACTAATGATAGCGATCAAGGTATTTAACAACTACTTTGCAAGCATGGTTTTCAATGAATGCGATATTTCATGAAAACAAAGATTAAAGTCATTAGTTTAATGCTTTTCAAGCCAAGCATTAGTTGATTAAAAATCTTATGCTTGATTTACTATTTTAGCAGTCTGATTAGATGATTAATTTAATATGTTAAACTTATTATCACCGTGTTCTTTTTTAGATGAATTAAAATGAAATTATCAGCTAGTCTTATTTTCTTTGGCGTTTTTATAGTCAACCTGGCTTTGGCTATTTTAAAATTAGCTTGGGGTTATTTAAGTCATAGTTTAACAATGATTGCTGATGGCTTTCACAGTTTATTAGATGTCTTAGCTAACTTTATTGGTTTTATAGCTGTAAAAATCTCCCATAAAGAACCTGATTCTAATCATCCTTACGGTCATCGCAAATTTGAAGCGTTAGCAGCTATTGTCATATCATTCTTTATGTTTTTTGCTAGCTATGAAATATTTTCCGAGTCAATCAACCGATTTCTAACGCATAATCTAATAGCTCCAGTTGTTAGTTTTCCTAGCTATCTAATTATGATCATATCGGTTATTGCCAATATTTCAGTTAGTAAACTGGAATTGTACTTTGGTAAAAAATTAAATAACCAGTTGTTAATTAGTGATGCTAAGCATACTGCTTCTGACCTACTAGCTTCATTAATGGTGTTTATAAGTTTATTTGCAGTTAGTTTAAAACTACCCGTTCTTGATATTGTTTTTTCACTGCTAATTGTGCTATTTATTCTTAAAGCTGGCTATGATATTATTTTGGATTATCTGGGTAGTCTGGTTGATGCAGCGGTTCTTGATACTAAACAAGTTGAAGCTTTAGTGCTGGGTGTAACGGGAGTGGTGTCATGTCATAATATTCGCAGCCGTGGTTTTAAAGATTATATTTTTTTAGACTTACATATTCATGTACTGCCTAATTTACAAATCAAACAGGCACATGAAATAGCCGATTTAGTCGAAAGTCAATTAAAAACCAATTTGCCTAATATTAAGGATATTATGGTGCATATTGAAGATGAAGGGCATTTATCGTCTACTTAAAGATTTTTGCATAAACAAATTAGCTTCTTTAAGATTAAAATTATCGGGGTCATACATATACCCAAGCCATTCTAAATATTCTTTAGCTTCTATGCTTTTAGGCTTAGTTTTTAATGCTTTTACCATATTTTTATAACCTAAAATTCCGCCAACATCTTCAGGCGGACAGGCTCTATCGCCATCAATTAGCCAAGCCCAAGGTTTTTTATGATTAGTTAAAGTATCAACATTTATAACAGTTAATTCATGCATCCAAGAATCACCCATATCATATTCATATTTAAATTTATCATTGACCATAAGCAATCGCCCTAACTTAAACTGGCTTTCATCAAGAAATTTACTATTTATAGGCATACTGCTTGCATCAAAATTATTATCTTCATCGGGTTCATGATATAACTTACCATCAATTATAAATACATGTAAATGAGCGTCATACCAGCCCATAGCGCCTTGAATAGCCGCATGTAAATGCGCCAGGCTACAGTCAGCCAGAATTGCAAATTCCCGCCAGATAACTGGCTTTACGCCTAAGAGCTGGGCTCTTAAATAAAATACCTGGGTTAAAGCCAATTTATTTTCCCTTTTCAAAGTAACTTAATCATAACAATTGAATATAATTTTACCTTATTATTTACCAGTTTAAACTGATTGTAAATTGTTCATTTTTTTACTTGATTTGTGAGCTGAAAAATGTTTAATTACTTTAGTCAAAAACTTATTAAAAAGCTGTGCTACGACAATTTTTAAAATACAACCGGCTGGATCCAGCAAAAAAAACAAAAACACCATCTCAAATCAAGTTCGACGATGGTGTTTTAGCTACTATTTGGCTGCTTGTGGCTTACAAGCGTTAGTATTTCTTTATGCTCTAGCCAAAGGTCACATAAAGCGGGCTAACAAGTTGATGTTTCTGGTGGGCGCCACCTGACGTTTCTACTTTGCCCCTGGGCTCAACGCAATTACTCTTATTTCATTGCTCACCCTTATGGAATAAATATACCAGGGTTTGCCTAGTTTTTAAACTACCCCAAATAACATTTAATCTAATTGTCAACTTAATCAATTGACGGTGTTTTTAAGTTCCCAAGCTCTCAAGCCTAATCAAGCTATGTTTTGGATATACCTATTGATGTCTTACCTAAAACCCTAAAGACTATTACTAAAATCAGTGCCAGTAAAAAATCATGCTATCCATATCCAATAATAACATTTAAGCCGTCCTGGCTAAATGTCAACCTTTAACATTGCCTGATTTAAATATAACTTCATCAATTTTATCCTAATTTTTTAAAACTATGTCAAAATAAATATTATGCAAAATGTGCAGTTCTCGATTTTGATGAACCTAAATCGTTGCTTAAAATTAATGATTGGGTAAATGAACAAACGCAAGGAAAAATTAAAGCTGTAATTTCTCGTTTAGAACCGAAAAGCCTAGCTGTTTTAATTGATAGCGTTTACTTTAAAGGTTTATGGACTGATCCGTTTGCTAAAAATGCTACAAAAACAGGTCAATTTCATGTTGATAAAGTTACGATTAAGCCATTGTCAATGATGGCAAAAGAGATTGAGATGCCATATTATGAAAATTCTGATTTTCAAGCAGTCTGTCTAAACTACGGTCAAGCATCAAGAACTAATTCGCCAGATCCCATGCGATTTTCAGCTTACGTCTTTTTACCATTGCCAGAGATAAGTCTAAGTAAGCTAGAGCAAGAGCTTACCATAAGTAATTTCGATCAATGGAGATCACTCTTTAAAACAGAATCAGGCTATCTTGAACTGCCTAAATTTCAAATTGATTTTGCCACCAGTTTAAAACCTGATTTAACAAGGCTTGGGCTTGGCCAAATTTTTACTGACCCGGATTTTTCCAAAATGGCTAGTGTATCGCCACGAATTGATGATGTTATTCATAAATCATATCTTGAAATAGATGAGGATGGTACTAAAGCAGCTGCAGTTACAGCCGTAATTGCCAAACCAGAAATCGCAACTGCTAATTATCAATTTCCTTCACATTTTACAATGATTGTTAATCGCCCATTTATATTTATGATTCGTGATAATCAAACTGGAGCAATAATTTTCTTAGGCTCTATTTATGATCCAGGAACGTTCTAAAGATGCGATTGCTAATGAGTGAAAGTTCAGCCAAACATTCTCCACGACTATAAAATAATTCATCATTTGTTAATGTCAAAATAAAAATATCTAGAACAGTAAGAACATAGAAAATATCACTTATTTATTAAAAAATAATCTATAGCTTTCCTTATATTATAAAGACAACACTTACCCTGAGGATTTTTAATTTCGCAGGAACATAAGCCAGCTTGCACCTTATCTTTAATTTTTGCTTCGATAGTAGATTTACCAGTAGTTTGAATTTCAGTTTTAATATCATTCTTAGTATAACCAAAGCAATAACAGACCGGTATATTTTCGCGACTTTCTTTTAAACTGACTTCAACAATTAGGTCTTTCTTATAAAAATAACTATCGGGGTTGGCAAAATAAACTACGCTACAAAGTGGATTTTTACAAAAATAATATTGGTCTATAATTAATTTATGCTTACTATCATCGTTAAGCAAGCTTTCTAGCGTAATCTTATTTACCGAAGAGCCTGTTCGTGAACAGCTTTTACAAATAACTAAAGCTGATTCTTTAATATCTGGCGAATTTTCACAACAATTAGACATAATTACTCCTTATTTCGTTTTTTTTCTACAGGTATCTTAAGCTCATTATTTAAACAGTCATTACACTTTTTTTAGCAAAAGTATTTTTTCTAACGTTTCCGGGTTGATGGAGCTAATTGCCATATGTATAAACGATCCTGATTCATAATTTATTGTCTCAACCAAAAAGTGTATATAAATATTATAAACCTTCAAGTTGACTAGAAGGTCAAGTACGTTTTCTCAATTATGCTTCCCTCTTGCTACTGTTTAGAAAGATCGTTTGCTTCATCTTTATTTAACGAATGTTCACGTTTGGTATCGCTAGCGGCAAAACTAACGCCTGGGTCGTATCCGTATATAAGATTTCCCAAAAAATATTTTTTGAAATATAAATTCTGGCTTAGTATTGTTGTGCTATTATATTTTAGTAAATTATATTTCAAGCGAATTAAGTTAAGTAAAAAAAAAAACAGGTATGC
>JAKAZS010000045.1 GCA_021815785.1 bacterium | reverse complement strand
TATTAGTCTATTAAATGATGGCTATACCTATGCTAAATCACAGACCAAGCCAATTATGTCACAATGGAATATAAGTGCTGAGCTCAAAAAATCAATGCTACCTTTTATAACTGGTAATGAGGCTATTGCTTTAGGCGCTGTGGCCAGCGGTTGTAAGTTTTATTCAGCTTATCCAATGACACCAGCTTCGACCATCTTACACTGGATGGCCAGTCATGCTAAACAGGTTGGCGTAGCTGTTAAGCAATGTGAGGACGAATTGTCAGTCATTAATATGGCTATTGGAGCTGGGATTGGTGGAGTGCGTTCAATGTGCGCAACAGCCGGTGGTGGTTTTGCTTTAATGACTGAAGCTATTGGCATGGCCGGAATTATGGAAGTCCCTGTCGTCTGTGTTGAAGTCCAACGTGGCGGTCCATCTACGGGACTACCAACTAAGACTGAACAAGCTGATTTATTCCAGGTTTATGGAGCCAGTCAAGGCGAATTTCCTAGATTAATTGTGGCGCCAACTACGATTAGTGACGCCTATGATTCAACGGTTGAAGCCTTTCACATGGCTGATAAATACCAATTGCCGGCTCTTATAATTAGCGATTTATTATTATCTGAACATCCTGAAACGGTTGAAGCTAATAAATTTAATATGGATGTCAAAATTGATCGCGGTGAATTGGTTACTTCTTGGAACGAATCCATGGGTAAATATAAACGTTATAAATTTACCGATAGCGGAGTTTCACCTCGCGCACTCCCCGGTACGGCGAATACATTGTATGTATCACCATCGGATGATCACGATGAAGAATCAATTTTAATTTCAGATATGTATACTACACCAGCTACCCGTAAGAAAATTATGGAAAAACGCATGCGTAAGATGGATAATTTATTAAACGATCTTACCCCGCCAAAATTAGAAGGACCTAGCGATGCTGATGTAACCTTATTATGCTGGGGTTCAACCTATGGTGTTGTTAAAGAATCTTTAGAACTATTAAATAAAGTAGGGATTAAAGCTAATTTATTATGCATAAAATACATTGTGCCTTTCCATGTTAAAGAAGTTATGGAAATTTTAAATAAAGCCAAAAAGAAATACTCAGTTGAAGTCAACTTTACTTCGCAAATGGCTCGTTTTGTCCGTAGTGAAACAGGTATAGCAATGGATGGTCATATTAACCGATATGATGGTGAACCAATTGAACCAGCTTTCATTGTAACTAAAGTTAAAGAGCTATTAACTAATAAGCCCAGTAATACGCATTTAACTGAAGCCGAAGCCATGGATATGGCCTATCATTACTTAAGAACCCATGGCTTAGAAAGTATGCGTCCAGTTAAATTTAGCCATGAATCAACGAATGGTCATAATGAACCAACTTGGCTGGTCGAATTTGCTGATAAGAAAACCGGAGATGCAACAGCTAAACTTAAGCTAGGTGCCTTTACCGGTAGTAATCACGAATTTGTTAAACTATAATAATTATTTTTTTAAGAGGAAATTATACTATGTCAACTTTAATTGAACTTCCGGTTGAAACTTATAAAGGCCCAGTCGATCCAGATTGGTGCCCAGGTTGTGGTGATTTCGGGGTATTAAAAGCCCTCCAAATGGCTAGTGGTAAATTAGGCATTGCCCCTAAGGATATGCTTGTAGTTTCGGGCATTGGCTGTTCATCAAACCTGCCAGGTTTTATACATTCTTACGGTATTCACTCCTTGCATGGTCGCTCAATTCCAGTAGCCACCGGAGCGCATTTAGCTAATACTGACTTACATGTTGTCGTAACTGGTGGTGATGGTGATGGTTATGGTATTGGTTTAGGCCATTTACTTCATGCTATGCGCCGCAATTTAAATATGACTTATTTAGTCATGGATAATCAAATTTATGGATTAACTACCGGTCAGGCATCGCCAACCACCGGGCTTGGCCAGAAAACTAAATCTACACCAATTGGCAATTTTGAGAATCCCTTAAATCCCTTAGCTTTAGCTATAACTAGTGGAGCCACCTTTGTCGCTCGTGGTTTTAGTGGCGAACAAAAACAATTAAGTGACTTAATAGCTAAAGCTATAGCTCATAAAGGCTTTTCTTTAGTTGATATTTTTAGCCCATGCGTTACTTATAACAAGGTAAACACCTATCCCTGGTTTAAAGAAAGAGTTTACAAACTTGAAGAAACAGATTTTACCACTAACGATTTTCATGCTTCATTAACTAAGGCCTTTGAATGGGGCGATAAAATTCCGCTTGGTGTTTTATATGAAGTTGATCATCCTATTTATGAAGACAGCGATCCAGTTCTAAGTCAAGGCCCGCTTGTCAAGCAAAAACTTGGTCTTGACAAGAAATTGTTTACAGAATTGTTACAAGAATTAGTCTAAAACTTTAAAATATAAGTTAATTATTGCTAATAAATATGCGCTAATATTAGTTAATACTAGTTTGACATATGTTATTATTTAATAGTAAAATTTTAATCGCATATTTTATGCCGGTGTAGCTCAGCGGTAGAGCAACGGTTTTGTAAACCGTAGGTCGTAGGTTCGAATCCCATCACCGGCTAAAAGTAAGGGCAGATGTCCGAGTGGCTAAAGGAGGCAGCCTGTAAAGTTGCTGGCGAAAGCCTACGCTGGTTCGAATCCAGCTCTGCCCATTTCTTTAATATTTCTTAAAAGAATTATTAAAGAAATTTATAAGTTAGGAATGATAACCCAATCATGGTGCATAATTTGAATATGCTAGCGCCCATGTAGCACAGCGGTAGTGCACCCCCTTGGTAAGGGGGAGGTCACGAGTTCGATTCTCGTCATGGGCTCCATCTAAAAACAACAACAACAACTAAATTAAAGGAGAAAGTGTAAGAATGGCTCGCCAAAAGTTTGTAAGAAATAAGCCAACGGTAAACGTTGGTACTATTGGACACGTAGACCATGGTAAAACTACGTTAACTGCTGCAATTACTTTTATTTTATCAAAATCAGGTAAAGCGCAATTTAAAAAATATGATGAAATCGATGCAGCCCCAGAAGAAAAGGCTCGCGGTATTACAATTAATACAGCCCACGTTGAATATGAAACTGAAACCAGACATTATTCTCACGTAGACTGCCCTGGTCACGCTGATTATATCAAAAATATGATTACTGGAGCAGCGCAAATGGATGGTGCCATTTTAGTAATTTCGGCTCCAGATGGTCCTATGCCCCAAACCCGAGAACATATTCTCTTAGCTCGTCAAGTTGGCGTCCCCCATATTGTAGTTTTCTTAAATAAATGCGATATGGTAGACGATCCAGAATTACTTGACTTGGTTGAATTAGAAGCCCGTGAATTGTTATCTAAATATCAATTCCCCGGCGATGATATTCCTTTTATAAGAGGAAGTGGACTAAAAGCCCTTGAAGGTGACCCTAAATATGAAGCAGCTGTAATTGAATTAATGAAGAAAGTTGATGAATACATCCCAACTCCAGTAAGAGATCTTGACAAGCCATTCTTGCTTGCCGTAGAAGATGTATTCAGTGTAACTGGTCGTGGTACTGTTGCTACTGGCCGTATTGAACGCGGTCTGGTTAAAGTTGGTGATGAAGTTGAAATTGTTGGTATTCAAGATACTCGTAAGACAACCGTTACTGGCGTTGAAATGTATCAAAAAACGCTCGATCGTGGGGAAGCCGGCGACAACGTTGGTGTTCTGCTCCGCGGTATTGACAAAACACAAATTGAACGCGGTCAAGTTATTGCTAAGCCTGGTTCAATTAAGCCACATACGAAGTTCAAATCTGAAGTATATGTATTAAGCAAAGAAGAAGGTGGCCGTCATACTCCATTTTTCCCAGGGTACCGTCCTCAATTCTATATTCGTACTACGGATGTAACTGGTTCTATTAAACTACCTGAGGGTGTTGAAATGGTTATGCCTGGTGATAATGTGCATCTTGATGTTGAATTAATTCAACCAGTTGCCGTTGAACAAGGTATGCGTTTTGCTATTCGTGAAGGTGGTCGTACTGTTGGTGCTGGAGTTGTTTCTGACATCATTGAATAATAGAAAATAAATTTAGTTTAAGTTGTTGATACTTGCGTTAAGTATGAATGCTGAGCATTTATACTTAACGCAAATATAAAAAATACATATTCAAAACTAAGGTCAAGCAATATGTAACAAATAGTGTTTTTTGCTCTATTTCACAAGTATAAAAACTTAAATTAAATCGGATTAATATATAAACTTTATATTTATAAAACTTATAGATATATAAATATTTTTGATTAAATTATAAATCTTAGGTACAATTGATCTTCTTATCTATGCAAACTCAAACTAGATGAGTGATTACATTATAAGAAAATTTTAATCTTGATCTTTTACAAAGGAGATTCAAATGGCCAAGGCCAAAAATACTAAAGGCGACGTTCAATCAGCTGCTCACAAAGTAGTTGACCGCATAAGAATACGTTTGAAATCATATGATCACCGTTTGCTAGATAAATCATCTGAGCAAATTGTTGATACTGCTAAGCGAACTGGTGCTACAGTCTGCGGTCCTGTACCATTGCCAACTCGTAAACATATTTACTGTGTTTTACGTTCGCCACACGTAGATAAAAAATCAAGAGAGCATTTTGAAATAAGAGTGCATAAAAGACTTATCGACATTAAAGACCCAACACCAACTACAGCTGATGCGCTGATGCGTTTAGATTTGCCTGCTGGTGTGGATATTTTTGTCAAATTATAATATTGGGGATTAAAGTAATGACAATAGGCTTACAAGGAAAAAAAATTGGTATGACCACAATCTTCAATGAAGAAGGATTGGCCTTGCCGGTAACCGTAGTTCAACTTGGAGAAAACGTTGTAACTGCAAAACTAACAAAGTCAAAAAACGGCTATGAAGCCATTCAAACTGGTGGCTTTCTGGTCAAAGAAAAAAAACTTAACAAATGTGATCTAGGTCATTTAAAGCAAACGCAGACAAAACCAGTTAAGCCTTTGAAAGAGTTTAGGGTTGATGATACCAGTAAATTTGAACTTGGTGCCAAATTAAATGTCGAAGAATTTTTAAAAGAAGGCATTAAGGTTGACGTATTTGGTCGTAGTATTGGCAAAGGTTTTCAAGGTACGATTAAACGCTATCATGCTGGACGAGGCCCAATGTCACATGGATCTAAATTCCACCGTTCGATGGGTTCAATTGGCGCTGGTACAACACCTGGTCGTGTCTTTCGCGGTTTACACATGCCTGGCCAAATGGGTAATGTTAATGTCTGCGCTAAACACCTTACCCTCGTAAAAGTAGATTTAGAAAAGCAAGTTTTGTTGATCAAAGGATCAGTTCCAGGCTGTGAAGGTGGTTTGGTTGTAGTTAAGGCTAGTCGCCTTAACTGGAATAAGTAAAGTTTTTAATTAATTAAGGTGAAAATATGGTTTCAGTAAATGTACTAGATAATAAAGGCAAGGTTGTTTCCAATCTTGAATTAAAAACTATTGATGGTGATATGGGCGTTATGCATCAAGCCTTAAAAAGGCAATTAAATAATGCTCGCAGTGGATCGGCTAATAGTAAAACCAGAGCTGAGGTTCGTGGTGGTGGTCGCAAACCCTGGCGTCAAAAAGGAACTGGTCGGGCTCGAGCCGGATCAATAAGATCGCCATTATGGGCTGGGGGCGGTGTCATATTTGGACCAAAACCACGTGATTACAGTGTTAAAATGAATAAAAAGGCCAGGCAACATGCTTTAGGTTTAGCTGTTAGTGCGGTTACTGACAAAATGACGTTATTAACTAATCTGGATTTATTTACCGATTATTCAACTAAAACTATGGTTGGCTTATTTAATCAGTTAGGGTTTACGGATAAGAAAGTACTATTAATATTGGACTACAGTTTGCCAAATGCTCATTTTATTTTACGTTCAGCGCGAAATATTGAACTCTGTAAAGTAATAAGTAGCAATAACTTAAATGTAAAGGATCTTTTACATTTTGAAGTCATCATTACGACGCGTGATGCTATGGAAAGTATTAGTGAACGTTATTTAGCCTAAGGCTCTCGAACAATAATTAAAAGGATAAAACAATGGATAAGAGTTTCGATCAGATAATTTTGCAACCAGTAATCAATGAAAAGACAACCCAGTTGGCTCAATTAAATAAATATACTTTTGATGTGCATAATGATGCTACAAAAATTGATATAGCGATAGCTTTTAGAGCCCTGATAGCAAGGCTTTATCCAAAATTAAAATTAACGGTAAAGTCAGTTAATACCCTTTATTCCCGAGGCAGGTTTAGAGCACGTAAACGTCATGGTCGCAGTCACGGCGATCATAAGCGAGCAATAATAACTGTTGAAGGTGATAGTTTAGATTTTTATAGCGCATAAGAAGGAATAAGAAATTATGGTTATTAGAGTAGTTAATCCAACATCACCAGGCCGAAGAGGTATGTCTTTAAGTGATTTTTCTGAAATCACTCATGACAAACCTGAAAAATCATTATTAGCACCACTTAATAAAAAGGGTGGGCGTAATAACCAAGGTCGTATTACTGTACGTCATAAAGGTGGCGGCCACAGTAAGAATTACCGAATTATTGATTTTAAGCGAGATAAGTTTGACGTTAAGGGTATTGTAAAAACAATTGAATACGATCCTAATCGCAATGCCAGAATAGCTTTAATTCAATATGTTGATGGCGATAAACGTTATATCCTATCACCTTTAGGGATAAAACCTGGCGATACTATAATGTCCGGAGCCGGTTCAGAAATTAAAATTGGCAATGCCTTACCCTTAAAGTCCATACCTTTAGGTACAATGGTACATAATGTAGAATTGCAACCAGGGCGTGGTGGTCAGATGGGCAGAACGGCTGGTGCTCAGATTCAAGTTTTAGCCAAAGAAGGTAACACTTGTACGTTAAGATTGCCATCAGGTGAAGCTCGCATGGTTAACATTAATTGTATGGCTACTATTGGCCAATTAGGCAATCTTGATTCTAAAAACGTTTCGATTGGTAAAGCTGGCCGTAAACGTTGGATGGGTATTAAACCAACCGTACGCGGTGTGGCAATGAATCCCATTGACCATCCGCATGGTGGTGGTGAAGGTAAATCACCGATAGGTGGACAGCCACAAACCCCTTGGGGTAAACCAGCTATGGGTTATAAGACCCGTCGCGGTAATAAGGCTTCAGATAAATATATTGTAAAACGACGTAACAAGTAGGAGGTTATCGTGTCTCGTTCTTTAAAAAAAGGACCTTTTGTTCATCCCTCACTAACTAAAAAAATTGAGGACATGAATAAGAAAAATGAAAAAAGAGTAATCAAAACCTGGTCCAGAGCCTCAATGATTGTGCCTGAAATGATTGGCCATACCATAGCTGTTCATAATGGGCGTAAACATGTTCCTACCTATATTACCGAACAAATGATTGGACATAGATTGGGTGAATTTGCACCAACCAGACTCTTTAAAGGATATTCTGGACAAGATAAAGGTAAGAAGTAATTAAACTAGAGGTTATTCAATAATGTTAAGTACAGCTCATTTAAAATTTGTCCGAACCGGACCAAGAAAATTCCGTAGAGTTCTTGATGCTATTCGTGGTAAAAAAGCCAGGGAAGCTTTTGAAATTCTTAATTTTGCTCCATATCTAGCTGCCCGTGATGTACAAAAGCTCTTAAAATCAGCAGTGTATAATGCAGTTAACAATGGAAAGGCTAAATCAATTACAGAAAAAGAAGCTCTGGACCTAAAAATTATTGATGCTTTTGCAGATCAAGGTCCAACTTTAAAACGCAGTCAGCCAAGATCACGTGGACGTGCTTTTCCTATTATGAAAAGAACCAGTCATGTGACTTTGGTATTATCAGATATGAATTAATAGTAGCTAAGTTTAAGCAAGGAAAGATAGGAGATAAGAAATTGGGACAAAAGGTACATCCAAACGGATTTAGAGTAGGAATACACCGCGGCTGGTCATCTAACTGGTTTGTCAGTAAAAATGAATTTCCATATCTTATTGAAGAAGATAATCGTATTAGATTATATTTAAAGAAAGAACTTAATAATTCTGGTGTTTCGAAAATTGATATATCACGTAAGGCCGATCAAATTCTAATTGATATTTTTACAGCCCGACCTGGTGTAGTTGTTGGTAAAGGCGGACAAGGTATTGAAGGCCTTCATGAAAAAGTAAAAAATATGCTTAATCGTGTTGGCATTGATGTAAGAATTAATATATTAGAAGTTGGTAAAGTTGATTTAGAAGCCAAGCTTGTTGCTGAATCAATTGCCCAACAGTTAGAAAAACGCGTGGCCTTTCGTCGCGCCATGAAACAAGCTATGCAGCGGTCAATGCGTTCAGGTGCTTTAGGTATTAAAATTATGGTAGCTGGACGACTAGGTGGAGTGGAAATTGCCCGAACCGAATGGGCTAAAGAAGGTCGTATCCCTTTGCAAACTTTACGTGCGGATATTGATTATGGAGTAGTTGAAGCCCATACTCTTATGGGAATAATTGGTATTAAAGTGTGGATATATCGCGGTGAATTAGATCCTAACCAATGGTCGCCACCAAATATTAAAATTTCCACAGATCGAGATAATGAATCAACCTTTAGGAAGGATAGACCAGCCGGCGGTAATAATCGCCAAGGTCGCCGTCCCAAGAAAGCAAATCAATAATTGGAGGCTTAAATGTTATTACCGAAAAGATCAAAATTTCGTAAACATCACCGTGGTAGAATGACCGGTGTCGAGACTCGTGGTGTCAATGTTCATTTTGGTGAATATGGATTAGCTACAATGGAACCAGCCTGGATTACTTCACGTCAAATTGAGGCAGCCCGGAAAGCCATGACTCGATCAGTTAAAAGAAGCGGTCAAATTTGGATACGTATTTTCCCCGATAAAGTTGCCACCAAAAAGGCGGCTGAAACCCGGATGGGAAGTGGTAAAGGCAATCCAGAATTTTGGGTGGCGACCGTTAAACCAGGTCGAATTATGTTTGAGATGGCTGGAATTGGTAAAACTGAAGCTTATGAAGCATTGCGTTTGGCCAGTCAAAAATTACCGGTAAAATGTAAAGTTATTGAACGCCATCAAGGAGTAGCATCATGAAATCAGCCGATTTAAGAGAATTATCGCTAGAAGAATTAAATCAAATTAAAATAGATACTAAATTCGAATTAGCCAAATTAAAATTTGATCATGCTACGCGAAAACTTGATAGTGTTGCAAAATTCAAGACAACACGTAAAAAAATTGCCCGTGTATTAACCATAATTAGTGAAAAAAATAACCAATAGATAAGTGGAGAGAAAATGCCCAAGAAAGAATTAGTCGGAAAAGTTGTTTCCAATAAAATGCAAAAAACTGTAGTTGTTGCAGTTGAGCGAAGTATGGCTCATAGTAAATATGAAAAACAAAGAGTTGTAACCGGAAAATTTAAAGCCCATGATGAAGAAAATAAATGCCAAATCGGTGACATCGTTAAAATTGTTGAAACGAGACCTTTATCAAAAGAAAAAACCTGGATGGTAATTGAGAATTTTGGCAGTGAACAATAAGATAGTCAAGAAAAAGGGAACAGGAAAATGATACAAGTACAAACAAGATTAAATGTCGCTGATAACACGGGTGCTAAAGAATTAATGTGCATTCGTGTATTAGGTGGCTCTAATCGACGATATGCAAGTTTGGGTGACGTAATTGTCGGTGTGGTAAAAGATGCCTTACCAAATATGCCCGTAAAAAAATCCGATGTAGTTCAGGCTGTGGTGGTGCGGGTTCGCAAGCATATAAGCAGACCTGATGGCAGTACCATTTGTTTTGATGATAATGCAGCCGTAATTATTCAAAAAGATGGTAATCCTAAAGGAACGCGTGTATTTGGACCAATTGCTCGTGAATTAAGAGACAAAAATTATACCAAAATTATATCTTTAGCTCCGGAGGTTTTATAAAAATGAAACCACAAAAATCTAAACGGTTAACCTTTGCCAAGGCACCGATTGTTCAAAAAGTAAAACGTGGTGGCAGGACTGTGGTATCGCAAGCCTTAGTCAAACATGGTGTTTCCAATTTAATCCCAAAAATGCACATTAAACGTGGCGATTTAGTTATGTTAATGTCAGGATCGAAACAGGCCGGAGTAAAAACTACGGGTAAAGTAACTAGATGTCTGCCAGCCTGTGGCAAAGTTGTTGTTGAAGGTTTGAATTTTAAAACCCATTTTCAAAAACCTCGAGGACTCCAGCAAAATGAGACTGGTGAAGTTAAAAAAATCGAAGGAGCAATATTTGCCTCAAAACTTATGCTATTCTGTACAGCTTGCAAAAAACCAGCTCGTGCTAAATTAGAAATTAATACCAAAGGCAAAAAAATTCGTCGGTGCAAACGCTGCAATGAAGCTTTTGATAGCTAAATAATCAGTTATATACTAATTTAACAATAAGGTACTTAGAATGATAAATCTTAAAGAATATTACGAATCAGATGTAATTCCTAAATTAAAAAAAGAATTTAATTATACCAATGACTTAGCCGTGCCTAAAGTAGTCAAAGTGGTTATCAATATGGGTTTAGGTGAAGCTGCTACCAACGCTAAGGCGATTGAAGGTGGTTTAAAGGATCTTAGTCAGATTGCCGGACAAAAACCAATGGTAAATCGCGCTCAAAAATCCATTGCTACGTTTAAAGTTCGTAAAGGAATGCCAGTTGGAGCTAGTGTTACCTTACGTGGTAAACGTATGTATAATTTCCTAGCCAAACTAATTCATTTAGCGCTACCAAGAATTAGAGATTTTCGTGGCATATCCACAAAATCTTTTGATGGAAGGGGCAATTATAGTTTAGGGATTAAAGAACAGTTGATTTTCCCGGAAATCAATTATGAACAGGTTGACCAAGTTCGCGGTATGGATATTGCTATAGTGACAACAGCCAATACCGATGACGAAAGTCGAGCTTTATTAAAATTTCTGGGCATGCCATTTAGGAGGTAGACGTGGCCAAAACTTCAATGATTGAAAAAGAAAATACAAGACGTCTTTTGGCAGCAAAAGGCAAGTACAAGGTCGTTCGTCTGCATAATCGCTGTCGAATTTGTGGAAGGCCAAGAGGCTATTACCGTGATTTTGGCCTATGCCGATTGTGCTTCAGAAAAATGGCTCACGAAGGGCTTATTCCAGGTGTTACTAAATCAAGTTGGTAGGAGAATATATTGATGCCAGTGTCAGATCCAATAGCTGATATGTTTACAAGAATCAGAAATGCTACAAAGGTGCAATCACCAATTGTAGAAATGCCTGCGTCCAAGACCAAGGTTCAAATTGCTAAATTATTACAAAGTGAAGGTTTTATCTCATCTTTAGAAACTAAAGATTTAGGATCACCTGAACAAAAAATGCGTTTAGTTCTTAAATATGGTATTAAAGGCGAACAGGTAATCCAAGGTATAAAACGCGTAAGTCGTCCTGGTCTTAGAGTATACCGTAGTGCAAAACGGGTGCCTAAGGTCTATGGTGGCTTAGGTGTAGCCATACTAAGTACTAGTAGTGGTTTAATGACTGATAAAGAAGCTCGCAAGCAAAAAGTTGGTGGCGAAATTCTTGGTTTTGTTTGGTAATTTATAATTTAAGGAAGGCTAAATCATGTCCAGAATAGGTAAAGCACCAATTCCCGTGCCTAGTGGAGTTACTGTCGTAATAAAAAATAATGAAGTCAAGGTCAAAGGCCCTAAAGGCGAATTAGTTAGAACCTTTCGTCCTGAAATAGGCATTGTAATGACCGATAATATCATTGAAGTCAAACGTGTTGATGAGTCACGTATGGCTCGAGCTTTACATGGTTTAAGCCGAACTTTGTTAGCCAATATGGTTACTGGCGTAAGTACAGGTTTTGAACGCAATCTGGAAATAGTTGGTGTTGGTTATAAAGCCGCCGTCGAAGGCAAAAAACTGATTATGCAATTGGGTTATTCACACCCGGTGGAAATTGAGCCCGGCAAAGATTTAGCCGTTGCGGTAACTGCCAATACTAAAATTACCGTTTCGGGAATTGATAAACAGGCTGTTGGTGAATTAAGCGCGCTAATTAGAAGTAAACGCCCACCGGAAGTATACAAAGGTAAAGGGGTAAAATATGCCGGTGAATATATCCGACGTAAAGTTGGTAAAGCTGCTGGTAAGAAGAAATAGTTTTTAGATACGGTTGTTAAGTTTTTTAATAAGTAAACAAGTAAAGGGTTAAATTTATGATTAAGAAAGTAGATAGGAAATCATCCAGAATAAATCGTCACAGACGCATCAGAGCAAGACTTTCCGGAACAACAGAACGTCCCAGATTATGTGTGTATCGATCCAATAAACATATTTATGCCCAAATCATTGATGATGTTAATGCTACAACAATAGTACAAGCCAGCACTCTTGACCATGACTTTGCCGAAGCAAAGCCATGGGGACTAGATTCAGCCTATTTAATTGGCCAGGCTGTAGCCAAAAGAGCCGTGGCTAAAGGTATTAAAGCTGTGGTTTTTGATCGCGGCGGCTATCTTTATCATGGCCGGATTGCCAAATTAGCGACTGGTGCCAGAGAAGCCGGGTTAGAGTTTTAATTTTAAACAAGAATTAGGAGTTTATAAATGGATAGTGAAGATAAAATTGTTTTGAATGACGCCACAGTAGCACCAACTAACGAGGCTCCATCGCGTACCAAAGGTAAACGAGGTGGCAATCGCACCCGTCGCGATGGTGGTAATAAGGAGCAGCGTAGTGATCGAGTAGAGTCAGACTGGGCTGAAAAAGTCATTCAAGTAAGCCGTGTAACTAAAGTAGTTAAAGGTGGTAAGAAATTATCATTTCGCGCCGTAGTAGCAGTCGGTAATGGTCGTGGCCAGGTTGGTGTTGGTGTTGGTAAGGCAGCTGAAGTTATTGGTGCTATCCAAAAGGCAATTACCGATGGCCGCAAATCATTAATTGACATTCCCTTAATTGGTACGACTATTCCCCATCCAATTACTGGCAAACTAGGGAGCAGCAGGGTACTTATGAAACCGGCATCCAATGGTACTGGTATCATTGCTGGTGGCGCAGCTCGTGCCATTATCGAATTGTCAGGCATATCCGATGTTCTTACCAAGTCCTTAGGATCTCGTTGTCCATTAAATGTAGCCCGAGCTACGATTGATGGTTTAAAGCGCTTACGGACATTTGAACATGCGGCTAGATTGCGCAATATATCTATTAAACAGATGTTAGTTTAAATTCATTAATAATGGAGAAAATAGAAATGATTAAAATAACCTTAAAACGAGGTTTAGTTGGTAAAAGAGGTACGCAGATAGCTGTAATCAAGGCTTTAGGCTTGCGAAAATTTGGCAGCTCGGTAATTCATGCCAAAAGCCCAACGATACTAGGCATGGTTAATAAAGTACAGCATTTAGTTAGTGTCAATGAAGTTGCAAATAGTTAAGTTATTTTAAATATAAGGAGAAGGCTTGTGAAATTAAGCGATTTAAAGCCAAGCATTGGTAGCACAAAAAAATCAAAACGGGTTGGCCGTGGACGTAGTTCCGGTCATGGTAAGACTAGCACCCGTGGTCATAATGGCCAAGGACAACGGTCTGGTGAAGCACGTCGCTTTGGTTTTGAAGGTGGACAAACACCATTATTCCGTAGATTGCCAAAAATCCATAATTTCGATCAAGTTAAACGTCGTGACTGGATAATTGTTAATTTAGAAAAATTAAATAATTTACCAGATAATTTTGAAGTCACACCATGGACTTTGGTTGAGCAAGGAATTGTGCGTAAAGAAAGTGATTCTTTAAGAATTTTAGGTAAAGGTGAATTAACGAAAAAACTGATTGTCAAATGTCACCATGTCAGTGCCAATGCAAAAGCCGCCATTGAAAAACTTGGTGGAAGTGTTGAATTAATTACAAATAGCTAGATTTATTAATTTTACGGTAAATATAAGGTAAATAATGCAAACAGCAAATAAAAAATCCAAACAAGATAAAATCCCCCCAGTTGACGAATTTTTCAAATTGTTTGCCAGTGCTGGTTTAAAAGAAAGAATTTTATTTACTTTGGCAATAATTGTTATTTATCGTATTGGTGTACACATTCCAATCCCTGGTGTAGATCCCGGTGCTTTTACCAAACATCCTGAATTAGCCCAAAGTCTTTTAGGTATGTATGACTTATTTACGGGTGGTGCTTTAAATCGATTATCCATATTTTCCATGGGGATTGGGCCTTATATCACTTCATCAATTATTATGCAGATGATGTGTTATATCGTGCCTAAACTTGAAGAATTGCAAAAGCATTCTGGTGAACAGGGTCGTAAACAGATTCAACAGTACACACGTATGGGTACAATATTTTTTGCCAGCGTGCAATCATTTACCTTAGTTAATTTGCTCGGCAAAATCCATAACCCTGATTTAGTTTTAACTCCAGGTATTCCTTTTTTAATTGTCAGCACTATTTTATTAACTGCTTCTGCGGTTTTAATTATGTGGTTTGGTGAGCAAATTACCGAAAAAGGTGTTGGTAATGGTGCTAGTTTACTTATCTTCTTAGGCATATCAGCTCGGATTCCAGTAATGGTGAAAAACACCTACGATGCTGTGCAAACAGGTCAATCACCAACTTGGGGTGTGGTATTAATGATTGCAACCTTATTACTATTAGCTGCATTAGTCGTTTGCTTGCAATTAGGACAAAGAAAAATTGCCATCGTTGGATCTAAAAGGGTTGTAGGCAATCAGATGTATGTAGGTGATAATTATTTACCATTGCCAGTTAATCCATCTGGGGTTATGGCAATAATTTTTGCTTCATCAACTTTTATGTTTCCCACTACCGTTATGTCATTTATGGGTAAAAATAATGCCGATCCTTGGGCTGGTGTTTATTACTTATTTAGTAATATTCCTGGTGTAGGTAAAATTTATGCTGGTTTTTGCCATCTGCCTGTAATTCAGGCGATTTGGGGCTTTATCTGTCAGGAAACAATTAATACTTTTTCTTATTCAAAACCTGAGTACTCTATTGCATATTTCTTACTTATTTTATTTTTTGCTTTTTTCTATGCATCAATGATTTTACCGGTACGTGATATGGCTGAAAATTTACGCCGTAGTGGCAGTGCGATTCAAGGGATTCGACCGGGCAAGCCAACATCAGATTTTCTCGAAGCTACTTTAAATAAGCTTATTTTTATAGGAGCCACCTCAGTTGCAATAATTGCTATTTTACCAATTCATGTTGAGCAATTTACCTATATACAGACATTACGAGGGCTGGGCAGTACTTCTTTAATTATATTAGTTGGTGTTGCTATTGATACCCAAAAACAAATTTTAACCCATGCTTTATCAGCTCAATATCAAGCTCGCGGTTTATTTAAAGCGCCTAGTACAAAAGAAACATAAAGGCAGGTATGGGATTATGCGTTTATTATTTTTAGGACCACCAGGATCTGGTAAAGGTACACAATGTCAGCTCTTAAGTAATGAACTTAAAATAAGACATCTATCAAGTGGTGATTTATTAAGAGCTAGCGTAGCACAAGGCACCGCTGCTGGCTTAGAGGCCAAGACTTATATGGATAAAGGTTTATTAGTACCAGATCCAGTTTTAATTGCTATGTTTAAAGATAATTTAAGCCAAGAAAATTGTCACAATGGATATATTCTTGATGGCTTTCCACGAAATTTAAGTCAAGCAAAAAGTTTTGATGACATGCTTAGTAATTTACACCAATTTCTAGATTGTGTGATTAATCTAGAAATTGATTCAGAGCCCTTAACGCTTAGAATTACCGGTAGACGCGTTTGTGCTAATAAAAATTGTTTAAAAGTCTATCATACTAAATTTAACCCTCCTCAAGTAGAAAATGTATGTGACGATTGTAAATGCGAGTTAATAATTCGTTCTGATGATAAAGAAGATTTAGTCAAAGTAAGGCTTGCTACTTACTTTGAACAGACTCAGCCTTTAATTGAATATTATCAGTTAAAGAAAATTTTAGTTAATATTGATGCCAGTCAATCAAGTCAAAACGTTTTTAACAGTATCTTAACAACACTTAAAGAATTAACTAAAACTCATTAAATAGTTATTTAAACTAGTAAGCCAAAAATATTTTAACAGTATCATAATGTACTAATTATACTAAAAGGAATTAACTAAAACTTACCACATGATTATTCAGACCGATAAAGAAATTGATTTATATAAAAAAGCCGGAGGAATTGCAGGCTTGGTTCTTGAACAGGTAATGAAATTAGTTGAGCCCGGAATTAGTACTAAAGACTTAGATAATTATGCCGAAGATTTAATTTTACAAAAAGGCGGTATTCCTACGTTTAAAGGTTATCGTGAATTTCCGGCAACCTTATGCACTTCTATTAATGAAGAAGTAGTCCATGGGATACCTAGTAAAAAGCGAATTCTCAAAGAAGGCGATATTGTTAGTATTGATATTGGCGTCACTTTAAAAGAAGAAATTGATGGCAAAATCCGTAACTTTATTGGCGATACAGCGGTAACAGTGCCATGCGGGGAAATTAGTGCCAAGCTTAACAACTTGTTACGCGACACGCAAAAAAGTTTATATGCCGGCATTGCCCAAGCAAGAGCTGGAGCTAACCTTGACGCTATTGGCGGAGCCATTGAAGATATTGCGAATAAAGCTGCTTATGGTTTAGTTCGTGAATATGGTGGTCATGGCATTGGTAAAAATTTACATGAAGAACCTTTCATATTTAATTATCGAACTAATAGTAAAATAAAATTAAAGGAAGGAATGGTTATTGCTATCGAACCAATGTTTAATGAAGGTGGCGACAGGGTCAGAACTAAAAGCGACGGATGGACAGTTGTAACACAAGATTACAAATTTTCAGCTCATTTTGAACACTCTTTGCTAATTACCCAAACTGCAGCAATAGTGCTTACAAAGCGTCCAAGCGAGGATATTAATGAATAAGCAAGGTGTTATTGAATTTGAAGGAACCATTAAAGAATCTTTACCTAATGCAATGTTTCGCGTTGAATTAGATAATGGGCACAAGGTATTAGCTCATGTTTCTGGCAAAATTCGCAAAAATTTTATTCGCATTTTACCTGGTGACAGAGTAAAAATCGAATTAACCCCATATGATTTGACTAGAGGTAGAATAACTTATAGAATAAAAGAATAATAAAGTAAATTTTTTCTTTAATGAACTTTAATAATATATTTACATGACCCATATTTGGGCTAGTTTAATATATAATGTTAAAATCAATAATAAATGTAGTATGTTAGTGGTCTCTTGACAAGGTGTTGGTATGAAAGTTAGAGCATCCGTTAAAAAAATGTGTGAAAAGTGTAAGGTTATCAGACGTAAAGGTCGAATTGCTGTGATTTGTGAGAATCCCAAACATAAACAGCGTCAAGGTTAAGGAGGAATAAATGGCACGTATAGCTGGATTAGATTTGCCCCGACAAAAACCCATTCATATTGCGCTTACGTATATATATGGCATTGGACGTACGTTGTCGACCAAAATCCTCCAAAAATTAAATATTCTGGCCACCAAACGGGTTCAGGATCTTAATGAAGAAGAAATAAGTAAATTGCGTGATGAAGTTGAAAAATCAGGTCTTCAGGTTGAAGGTGATCTTCGGCGCGTAGAAGGTCTTAATGTAAAACGACTTATTGAAATAAATTGTTTTCGTGGTCAACGGCATCGTAAAGGTTTGCCTACTCGCGGCCAACGCACTAAAACCAATGCCCGAACCAGACGTGGACGCAAACGGGTTACCGTGGCTGGTAAAAAACAAGCACCAGGTAAATAAGCATTAATTACTAAATATTAATTAATTTAAGGAAAAGAATAATGGCAAAAGGAAACAAAGTTAGAGTTAAGAAAAAAGATCGCAAAGTAGTACCGATTGGTGTTGTGCATATTCAAAGCACTTTTAATAATACCATTGTCTGTTCTACCGATCCAACTGGCCAAGTTGTAGCTTGGTCTTCTTCTGGCGCTGTGGGCTTTAAAGGAGCAAAAAAAGGAACACCATTTGCCGCTCAACAAGCCGCTGAAATGGTAGCAAAACGATCGATGGATTCAGGCATGCGTCAAGTTGAAGTTATGGTTAAAGGACCAGGCGCAGGACGCGAAACCGCAATTCGAGCTTTACAGGTAGCTGGATTGGAAATTACCTTGATTAAAGATGTAACCCCAATTCCCCATAATGGTTGTAGGCCGCCTAAGAAGCGAAGAGTTTAATATTAGTTTAGTAGTGATAAGTTTTTTTAAGGAGTTTATAATTGGCTAGGTATACTGATTCGGTTTGTAAATTATGCCGTAACGAAGGAGTTAAATTATTTTTAAAGGCGGGTCGTTGTTATACCACTAAATGTGCTATAGAAAGACGTCGTTATCCATCTGGCCAACATGGGCAGGATCGGAAAAAACCTACTGAATATGCAATTCAGTTACGGGAAAAACAAAAATTACGTAATATGTATGGGATTTTAGAAACTAAATTCTCAAGTTATTTTGAAAAGGCCTCACGTCAGAAAAAAGTTCCGACTGGTTTAAGATTACTTCAATTGCTTGAATCCAGGTTTGATAATATTGTTCATAAAAGTGGTTTAATTCCTTCCCGTGCAATGGCTCGACAACTAATATTACATGGACATTTTTTAATTGACGGCAAAAAAGTTAATATTCCTTCTTATCCGGTTAAGCCCGGACAGATTGTGACCGTATGTGACAAAGCTCGTAAATTAGTGAAAAATTTATTGGAAAATTCTCCCGAATTAACTCCACCAGTTTGGATGAATTATGAAAAAGAAAATCTCCAGGTAAGTATAAGTCGCATGCCTGAGCGTGATGAACTTGATCCAACTATTAAAGAAGCGTTTATAGTTGAATATTATTCTAGATAATTTATAGGTGTATAGGTAAATAGGTATTAGGTAATGGATAATTTAAAAATTAAATGTATTGAAAATAAAACAGCTGCTGATGGTTCCATGTATGGCAAATTTGTAATTGAACCATTGCAAAAAGGATACGGTACTACATTAGGTAATTCCTTGCGTCGTGTATTACTTTCATCTTTAGAAGGATCAAGCTGTACAGCTATTCGTATTGATGGTGTAACTCACGAATTTACAACCGTTCCTGGTGTTGTCGAAGATGTAATTGATATTATGCTAAATTTAAAAGGTTTAGTGGTTAAGTCATTTTCCAATGAACCGCAATATTTACAAATTGATGTCCAAAGACCTGGTCCGGTGACTGGTCATGATATTTATTGTCCAGGCGACACAATGGTTATTAATCCTGATTGGGTCATTTGTAATTTAGCTGAAGACGGTCGAATCCGAGCCGAAATTACCGTTGAACGTGGTACTGGATATATACCAGCTGAAGCTCACTCACACCAAAAACAAGCTATTGATTTATTACCAATGGATGCAGTGTTTATGCCAATTCGTCGCGTTGGCTATAATATCGAACCAACGCGAGTTGGTCAGTCAACAGACTATGATAAATTAACTTTAGAATTATGGTCTAATGGTTCAATTGATCCTACTGAAGCAATTTCTCAAGCTGCCAGTCTGCTTATTGAACATTTATTACCTATTGCTGAATTAACCGGTCGTCCACTAATGACCAGTCCTACTCCAGCACCAGCTACTGAGGGTAAACATAGTACCATTTCTATTGAAGAGCTTGAATTATCTGTACGAGCTTATAATTGCTTAAAGAGAGCCAATATTAATTCGTTAGGTGAATTATTAAAACTTTCATATGATGATTTGATGAATATCAAAAATTTTGGTAAAAAATCAGCCGACGAAGTTTTAGAACGCTTAAGATCATTTGGTCTAAATTTAGTGGAAAGTAATTCAATTTATTAGTAGGAGATAATAAGTACTGATGCGTCATAATAAGCCCCGCCACCGATTATCCAGGCCAGCAGATCAAAGAAAGGCATTACTGCGTGCTTTATCAACCGAATTAATTCGTCACGAGGAATTAATTACTACTTTAGCCAAAGCTAAAGCTTGTGCACCACATGTTGAAAAATTAATTACTTTAGGCAAACATGGTTATATCGAAAATCGTAAAGATTTACAGGCCAAAGCTAAAGCTGGCGACAAACAAGCATTACAAACTTTGGCTGATTCAGCCCATAAAATCCGTCAGGGTCGAGCCAGTCTTTACGATCGAGATGTAACCCTGAAACTATTTAATGAAGTGGCCGCCAAATATAAAGAACGTTCTGGTGGCTATACTCGTATTATCAAAGCTGGTTATCGCCGTGGTGATAATTGCCCAATGGCCATAATTCAATTAGTCTAATCTTTTCTTAATAGCTTACATGCCGCGAATTGCTTTACTTATTGAATATATAGGTAATAATTTTCATGGCTCACAAGCCCAAAATAATCAGCGAACCGTTCAAGGCGATCTTGAACAAGCGTTATTGATTTACTTAAAAACCAAAACAACTGTGATTTTTAGCGGCCGAACCGATGCTGGAGTTCATGCTAGTGGACAAGTAGCTCATATCGACGTTCCTTCCAATATTGATTTACATAAATTTATCTGGGCAATTAATGGGATTTTAAAAAATGATGTTGCGCTAAGAAAAGTACAATTTGTGGACAATTCCTTTCATGCCCGTTACAGTGCAATCGAACGGAGTTATGTATATCGAATTCTTAATGCCCGCCAACGATCGCCATTACTCAGGAAAACTCATTTTTTTATTTCCGCCCCACTTGACATAGCTAAAATGGAGGTCTCTAGTCAAAAGCTTATTGGCTGTCATGATTTTAAGGCCTTTAAATCGTCTAATTCAGATACGAGTACATCAATATGCACAATAAATAGTATAAAATTAATAAATTTACATGAAGAATGCCTAGAAGTTATAGTCAAAGCAGACCATTTCGTATATAATATGATGCGTATAATTGTTGGTTCTTTAATTGAAATAGGCTTAAATAAACTTGAACCTGCTACAATTGATAAAGCAATTATAAACGGTAACCGAGATTGCTTAGGGCCGACTGCACCAGCCTGGGGGCTAGAACTACAAGCTGTTAAATATCCGCCCCAATATAATTTATTTTGTTAACAAGGAGTTATTAAGTGAAAACCTATCATCCCACAGCTGAAACTGTAACTAGAAAATGGTATGTCGTTGATGCTAACGATGTGATTTTAGGCAAACTTGCAGTAAAGGTCGCGGATGTCTTACGCGGCAAAAATCTGCCTAATTTTAGTCCTAGTGTAGATTGCGGTGGCTTTGTTGTCGTCATTAATGCTGAAAAAATTAAAGTTAGTGGCAATAAGGAAACCGATAAAATTTATTATCATCATTCAGGCTTTCCTCATGGCTTTAAGCAAGAAACATTGAAGAGCTTACGCGCCCGTAGGCCAGAAGCAATAATTGAACGAGCTGTTCGAGGTATGTTACCTCATAACCGCTTAGGCGATCAACAATTCACCAAGTTGAAGGTTTATGCTGGCTCAGATCATCCACATGCTGCACAAATGCCTCAAGAACTTAAAGTAACTGTTTAAATTTATTATTATCAAGAGCTGAAGGGAAAACAAATATGACTAATGTTATTCAATATTATGGAACTGGTAGACGCAAAGAAGCTATTGCACGAGTACGCTTAGTTCCAGGTACGGGTAAAGTGGTGGTTAATCAACGCACCTTAGAAGATTATTTTGGTGGCAGAGTAGGCTTAAAAGAATTTTTAGTTCGACCCCTTGACGTAACTGAATCATTGAATCGCTTTGATGCATTAATTACCGTTCATGGTGGTGGTGTTAACGGACAGGCTCATGCTATCCGTCATGGTATTTCCCGAGCGTTGGCTGAAGCAGCTCCACAAAATCGAGCAATGTTAAGAAATGAAGGAATGCTCACCAGAGATTCACGGATTAAAGAACGAAAGAAATATGGTCGAAAGAAAGCCCGTAAACGATTCCAGTTCTCGAAGCGCTAAGAATTTTATTAGTTTTAAGCATACAAATTATTCGTTAACCCAATTTATTGATTTACTTATTTTTGTAACCAGTTTACTTATGAAAATATTTACAATAAGGATTTCATTAATATGAAAACACTTATTAACGGTTTAAAAATTGGGCATGCCCAAAATGATATTGCTAAAACTGGACTAACTATTTTTTTATTTGCCAATCCAAGCCTGACAGTTGCTCAAATTCGCGGGTCGGCACCAGCTACTGCAAATTTTTCAACGTTAGATCCATTGCATGGACTAAATTTGGCTCATGGAATTTTATTTACTGGTGGCAGCTTATTTGGATTGCATAGCGTAAGCGGTGCTATGCAATATTTAGAAAAACAAGGTGTCGGTTTAAATTTGGGAAGTATTTTTATTCCTATAATACCAACTTGTGCAATTTTTGATTTAACAGTTGGTGACTGCAATGTTCGTCCTGATGCAACAATGGCCTATGAAGCTTGTATAAATGCTAGCAACGAATTGCCGTTAATGGGTTTAAATGGTTGTGGTACTGGTAGCAGTATTGGAAAATTTATGGGTATAGAATGTGGGATGCCAGGTGGATTTGGTTATGCAACTACTAAAATTGCTAATACCAATGTTGAAGTGTGGACATTTGCCGTGGTTAATGCTATGGGTGATATTATAGACCCCAGTACGAATAAAGTTATTGCTGGAACAAGAACAGCAATTGATAGCACTGAACTATTAGACATTAGAACAATTTTTGATCAGGATCAGCAAAATGTAAGACATTTAAATACTGATACTTCAAGTGATATTCAGGACAGCATGAATTCCATCGCTAAACCAGGACAAAATACCACATTAATTTTAACAGTTACTAACGCAAGTTTAAATGTAATGCTAGCTAATAAAATAACTGATTCAGCTCACCATGGTCTGTCATCATGTATTGTGCCATCGCATACGACTTATGACGGTGATTTAGCAATTTGTACTTCGCTTGGCAATGAAATAGCCGATATTAATACTTTGTGTTATCTTACTACTAAAACTACTAAACAAGCTATAATCAATGCAGTAAAATCAATATAGAATATATTTGTATATAATTATTTTCATCAGTTTTTAGCATAACTTGCTAGGTCTAAAATTTTGAATACATAAATCAAATCAACCTCTCTACAACCCGCACAAAATATAACAACTGATTGATGTAAAATTAATAAGGACAAAAATTTATTAGAAAATCATGATCATTTTTTTTTTCTAACCACAAGCCAAGACTATCTAATTCCTGCGCATCAGGCAATTTAAATTTTTCTAGGTATTGACTGTTAAATAGAATATTTTTACAAGGTATAGTACCAATACCAATAATACTTGAATGAATAATACTAGTATTGTCTGGTGATTCTAGTTTAAGATTAAAATTTGGAGTTATTGAAAATTCGGTTAAGCTTAAATTATTTGATTTTAAAATAGGAGCAATACTGGATCTTATATTTAGAGCGTAACCTTTCATGTATTCAGGCAAGCAAAAGGAATTTACATTATTGATTAAATAAATGCTTAAAAAGCTTAAAACCTGAATATAAATTTTCATGAGTTTATTGTTAAAAGTATAAAATAATACACATATTATAAAGCATAAATTTAACCTATGATTATTTTATAAAATTTATAAAAACGACTTAAACTTGGCCTCATGTTAAATTAAAATTTCAAAAACTTAACTGATACAGGCAGCTTCAGTAAAATCAAATAAACTGACAAAATTTTTAAACAATATTATTTAAATTTAATATTATTTTAGTAATGACTGAATTAAATTATAATAAAAACAAGTAATTGTAAACACCTTAAATAAAATTTATGAAGATTTTAAATTGTTTAATTCCCTTAATAGTAACTTTTTTAACTTGCTATAACCAAGCTCATTCTAATGATTTAGTTCAAGAAGGTCGAGATGCAATTAGTAACAAGGATTTTGTTACTGCTAAGCAGTACTTTGAAACAGATAGTCAAAATCCTGAGGCTCAATTTAATTTAGGAATAATGTATGAAGATGGCGAAGGTGTTCCTAAAGATTATAAAAAAGCTTTTAACTATTATCAAATGGCTGCAAATAAAAATTATGCTGAAGCCCAGTATAATTTAGCATTATTATACGTTAAGGGTTTAGGCATTAACCAAAATTATGATAAAGCCTATGAATGGTTCACTAAAGCAGCACAACAGAACAATATGGAAGCACAATATAACCTAGGTATGTTTTATTTAGGCGGAGTTGCTTGTAAAGCTAGTGATAAAAATGCTTTTGCCTGGTTTACTCAAAGTAAAACGGAAAATGCTAATTATAATAGAGCCTTAATGTACTTAAGTGGTAATGGTACTGAAATAAATAAAACAAAAGCCTTTAATATATTAAAAAAATTAGCTGATTTAAATCGTATCGTAGCTCAATATAATATTGGTGTCATATATTTAAATGGGTTTGATGATATTAAACCCAATCCTAAAAAAGCTTTTAGCTACTTTAGCAAGGCTAGCTCAGAAAATTTTAGCGAAGCACAATATAATTTAGCCTTAATGTATTTAGATGGCAATGGTGTCAAAAAAAACGCAACTAAAGCTTTTGATTTTATGTCTAAAGCTGCTAACAATGGATATCCTGATGCACAATACAATTTAGCTATGATGTATGATCATGGTTTAGGCGTTAAACCGGATAAGAACAAAGCCAAATTATGGTTAGCTAAAGCTGATAATCTAGCTAAGCTTCAAGCAGCGTTGAAGTTTAGCGACTTAAAAAATAATGTCAAGTAAAAATTGGTATTATTACCTAGCCAAATTTTTATTTATAAGTCTATTATTATATTTCAAAATGCCTACTGTTAACGCTCAAGAAAATCACTGGGAAATTCCAGTATATTTTGTTAGTGATCGAATTTCAATGCAGCATCGCTTTGATAAACAATCATTTGAACAAACTATTACGGGTCAACATATTCGCTTTGGTTGCCTTTGGGTTGATACTAAGAGTGCTGATAACATTGCGAAAAATCCTGAATTTATTCAAAAACTTAAATGGAAAAAAATTACTAATCATACTGATAAATCTGATACGATAGAATCACAATTTCATAAAACCCCTGAAGCTTATATGGCCTATAGTTCAAGTAAAAATAAACAGTCGCTGTTAAATTCCAATATTGACTTTATGAATGATTTTATTTCAAATTTCCAAGAATATGTGTCTTTATGCCCAGACCAAAAATTTATTTTATTTGTTCACGGATGTTGTTTAAGTCTTAACGAAACTTTTGAAACTGCTGGTCAATTAGCTATGTCTACTAAATTACCCGTTATGATTTTTGACTGGGCAACGCCTGGAAGATTACAGGTACCAATATTACCCGAAATAAATGCCTATCGAAAATCAGAACGAGCCTTAGAAATTAGTTATCATAATTTTCATGATTTT
>JAKAZS010000124.1 GCA_021815785.1 bacterium | reverse complement strand
AAAACTTACGATATTATAGCTACAGAAATGACCAATATACCACAAGATACTGAGAAATTTTTAGTTCGACTTTTAAAAACTGAAATTGACAGACGCGATACTAATGTAAACGTTCCACCGGCGTTTTATGATGGCAAAAGAAGTAAGTAAATTCTAAAAATAATTTATTAATTTCAAGTTTGATTTTTAGCCCAATTATCAGGCAACAACTCATTTAAATCAATGTAATTATTATTTTTTAGTCTTCTTAAAACATCAACTAAATATGCATAAGTATCTACACTATTAATTTTACAAGTATTTACAATACTGGCCAATATTGAAAATGTTTGACCGGCATTTTTATGACCTAAAAACAGCCAGTTTTTACGACCAACGGCAATTGGTCTAATGCTTCGCTCTGCAGCATTATTATCGATAGCCAAAAATCCCTTATCAATATAAGTTTTAAGCTTATCAAAATGCTTTGTTGCATATGATATTGCTTTAGCAATACTACTTTTAGGAATAACATCAGGTCGATCCTGTGATAACCATTTTTGGAGTCTATTCAGTATTGGCAATGCTTCTCTTTGTCTTATATTAAATTTTTCTTCTTCAGTTAAATCTTTAATGGTATTTTCAATCTTATATAATTCAGCTATAATATCCAAAGCTTCATTAGCTAATGCTTGATGGTTATCCAAAGATTGTTCAAAATAGCGCCTAGCATGAGCCATGCAATATAGATGTTTTATTTTTTCGTTAGCAACTACCATATTATATCCAGTGTAGGCATCAGTTTGGAGATAATTTGAATATCCTAATAAAAATGTACTTGGATTAATTCCCTTCCTGTCGATTTTAAATTCATAAGCGACATACTGTTTATGAATGCCACCTAAATACGTCCAGATGTAACCAGTCAGAGCCTTACCCATCTTACCCATACCTTTTACAAGATATTTTAAAGGTGTTTCATCAGCCTGGAAAGAGTCACCTGATGTGATTCTTTCTTTTATTAAACCATAAATAACTTTTAGTTGCTGAGCACATTCGGCAAGCCATCTACACATACTCGATCTTGCTATATTAGCTCCACCTCTTTTGAATACATCCTCTAAGCGATAGAATGGCAGATGATCCTGAAATTTGCTTGTAATAATATGAGCCAGTAAGCTTACGTCACAGGCACCTTTTTTAATCACAGGTATTTCACTTCGTTTAGCAGTTACGACCTGTCCCTTACAGCTCTTACAGGCATAGGTGTGTTTCACGTGTGCTACTCTTATAAATTTTGCGGGAACAAATACTTGTTCATAGCTTGTATCTGTACTTATTACATCACGTAAAGTACTACATTCAGGGCAATATCGCTTTTCTTCATTTAATTCATATAATTTAGTTTCTTCTTCGATTTTATTATTCGAAGCTGTAATTAGCCGACCGCCGCCATCATGTTTTTTTATCTTATTTTCTTTAACTGGAATATCCATACTTTCTGCTTCTATACCGAGTTTAGACTGCTCAGAATTTGATAATATATCATTTTCCGGCTCTGGTTTTCGCTTTTCTGATTTTCTGCCATAAATGGTTCTATTTAACTGCCGAACCTGTTCTTGCAAAAGAAGAATCTGTTCTTTAAGCTCTCTTATTAATTTATGACATGATTCAATATCGCTTGGCAAGCCATGCGTCTGTTTATCTTTAACCATAATATTCCTCTATTACAAATATTTGCTTTTAATAGAATTAATTATATTACAGTATCATATACAGTATCATTAATTTTTTCACAACTAAATCTTTTTCGTTTACGGATTGATGTTAAATCAATACCATCAAGGATATTCCTTAAAGTACCAATATCAATTTCTAAGCCAGTACAATTATTATTATTTATTTCTGGAAATTTGAAACTGCCTTTTGCTAGCTGTTTATACCAGATCGCAAAACCATCTGTATCAAAATATAAAATTTTCATTTTATCACCTGGTTTGTTTTTGAAAATAAATAATGAGCCTGTTAAAGGATCGAGGTTTAAAATGTTTCTTACGACACCAGTAAGTGCGTTAAAACCTTTTCGCATATCTACTGGTTGAGTGCAGATAAAAAGCTTGGTATTATAGACACCGTTAATCATTATCCCTCCTAAACTTTTAAAGCTAAAAATAAATTTTTTAATGTTTCATACTCTGCTCCATTAAAAATTTGCAACTCTAATTGATTAATTTTTATTTTTGCGACAAGCTGAGACAAGTACAAATCGGTTCTTTCACTAGTGGTACTGATTGTTACTGGTAAAAATTTTAGCTTATTGTGCGATATATCTTGCTGGCTGCTTTTGGATATCTTATTGTGCGTTAAATTTGATTTTACAATTTGGCGCCATTTACCAAAAGTTTTTAAATTGATATTTTCTTGTTTGCAGAATTTGGCTTGTGCTAAGCCACTGCATTCCCATTTCTTGTTTAATTTAGACCAGAATTGTAGCTTGGAATTTTTTGATTGCATTATTTTTGACCTCATGTTATGTTTTAAGTCAAAAATTTAACAGCTAATTATTTAAGTATCTATATGGAGTTGCTGGGACGGTTACATACTAATTTGCAAAATCGTCGATTAGTTTCAGCTAAATTTTTAGGCTACAAGACAATTGAAAATTTTGATTTTAATGAAATTAAAACCCAAGCTAAAGCTTGGGTCCCTCCCATTTATTCCTCGGCCAATTATATAACCTAAAGGCTCAAAGCTCACTCCGGCATAAATTAAATGAACCTAGTCAAAATTCAAGTTTGGTGTAAGCCTGATTAAAGCACATAAATTATTAAATCGGTTTAATAAAAGTGGTATACAATTACTTTGCCAAATGGCCTAAATTTAATTTGCCAAAAACAGTTTAGCCATAAAATTTTAAATTATCCTTATATTAAATTTCCCAAATCTAGCAATCCAACTATTTAACAATAATTATATTTTTTATTTGATTTTGCTGGCTCTTTCATAACCCTCAAGCGTCAAACGATACGTACCCTTACAAATAGGATCAATATTAGGCTCCAAATAACCTTCAATCATAAGCTCCTTGATAGCTTTAAGTTTAATCAATCTAGTTAACTCATCATCCTGAATGAGATGCGTCGTTGCAGGCACGCAAACAAAAATTGGCCTCACTAACGAAGTTATTATTTGAACACCTTGACTTTGAAAAGCTAATAATAGAATTTGTTCTTTCCAATAATTAATTTTTCCTTGATTATCCGTTGAGTCACTCTTGGAATTTGCAGATTGCGCTTGCGGTTTTGATTCTAACACTTTCATAATTTTATTAACTAAATCATTAATATCTTTTGTATTGCCAGCCATTCTGCCAGCTAATGTTAAGGAATAATTACTAACATCTACTTCTGTAATATTATGCCAAACCGGAAGAATAACCTTATCACCTTGCATTTCTTTAGCTGTTAGTCCATCCAACTCATGTTGAGGCCATTTTTTGTTAAAAAAGCTTGGGCTTAAAATAACAATACCAAAACGTGATTGTTTTAAGCCTTCATCTATTTTTTGACGTAAACTATCTCCAATCGTCAAATTAAAATCATCATACCAAACGTTTACGCCTTTCTCAATAAGACTATCAGCAAGGGGCTTGGCAGCAGAAGCTTTGTCTTCAGAAGCATGGCATATGAAAACATCATAATTGAAATTAATATTTCTAAAACCAGGAAGAACTTTAGTATTAGCAACATTCCCATTATCCACATAAAATTTTAAGCGTTCATATATTGATTTTAACCTGTTAATTTTTTGATCTATGTTGTAATAAAAAAAATCAATTTGTTGTTCTAAAGTAGGATTCATATGGGTATTACAAATATCTTTATCATAACCTACTTTTTTCCAGTCTGAAAATTCATCTGCAATTTCATCGGAATCAAACATGTGAATTAATAACGCATGAGTATAATCAGTCCAAAGCTTTGTATCGTCAAAAGCCCGATCAATTTCTTCCTCTAAAACAAATTTTCTATTGCGAATTTCATCTGCTTTAAACAACTGTGTCTCAATATCAGTTTCAGCTTTTTGTAAAGTGTATTTTAATTTAGGCATAAAAAGTTTTCCAGGGAATTACAATAAACTTAGCTTTTAAAGCTTGAAATTTTGATTATTAAGAACTACTTTGAATATTACTTCCCTGCGTGTCTATACTTAGTGAGCATTACTGAGTATAACAAAATATTTTTTTATTATGGTTATAATAAAAAAATATTACCAAGTTTTAGCGGTAAAAAAATAAATATCTAACACCAAAGCAAATATACAGATAGTGGTAAATGGTATCGCAATTTTATATATAACAATAGTTTTTTTGTTATATCTTTTAGATATTTGGCTTTTTAGAACTAAAATATTTACATAAATTTAACACAAAAGCATTTTACAATAAGGTGGTAAGAACAATGGACGAAAATACTAAAATTATAAATTATAATGAAAAAATGAAACAAGTAGTAGATTTTACAGGACAGGATCTAAACAGAACACTAAACATTAATTTTCATCATCTTATTACAGAATTAATGCATATTCCATTTAAATCGGCCGGCTGTTCCAGTCATTCCGGCCACTTGACATAGTAGCAAAAACACCGTCGTCGAACTTGATTTGAGACGGTGTTTTTGTTTTTGGGGAATTTGCCTTGATCTGTGTAATTGTTGTTAGTTTAGTTGAATCGATAAGTTAAGTGGGTTCAGTATTTAAGGCACAAAAATTATAAAAAAATTAATTTATGATCATTTATTAATAATTTTTAGTTATACTGCGGCAGATACTTGTGTTCAACATTATTTGACTAACAAAATAAAAGGATGGGTAAAGTGACAGAAATAGTATTAAAACCGATGGGTAATGGTGCTTATGCAATTCTTCGTTTAGACAGCACATCAGCAGGTTGTTGCCAAATAGCGCCGTATAATTCATTCCAAAACCTTAACGAGCTTCAAGAACGCCTTAAAAGTTGTAACGTTCCAGCTAATCAAATTCCTCAAGAAGATTTTAATAATGCAAGACAACTAACTGGGCTATCCGAACGAACTATAAACTGTTGTGGGATTCATTCAAGTTTATAAACTACTTAAACTGGTGATAAAAACTCAAAGTAGAAAATAGAAATGAGCCACCCATAGCAAACAACCACTTAAAAGCTTTGAACAAATTTTCCGATTACTTGAAAAATTTAATATTATAAGCAATAGTATTTTTGAATTCAGGAACGTTTTATTAAGATGTTCACCAATTATAAATACTAAATCAAACTTGATCGTTAGTTAATTGCGTTTTCGATAAGTAAAGCGGAATGTGTCAATAGAAATGAGACCAACATTATTTGTAATTAAATGTATAAACACTAAAATTCTAATTTAACTCTTAACTTGCGCATGCTGCTTCACATTACGGCGAGGAATCTGCTGGCTGTTTTATTTTAGACTAAATAAATTTCAATCATCTTAGCCAAAGCCCTTAAAACGTTT
>JAKAZS010000123.1 GCA_021815785.1 bacterium | reverse complement strand
AAATATCAGTGATGAAATCCATAATCACCAAGCTTTGCTTGATGAAAAAACGATTTATTATTTACAAAAAAATTGTGAAAATCATAATACTAACACTAGCAATAAAGAAGCTGTTCTAAAATCTTCAAAAACCACTGTCCAATCAAAACCAAAATCCAAAAAACTTTTTTCAACTAAGAAATCGGTGATTAAAATTGAGCCAACGGTGCTACCTCAAGATATTTCGACTAATTTAAAACCCGAAGAAAAAGAAGATATTTTAAAATTTTCTAAATTAGGTGATTATTTCTATACCAAAAATGATTATACCAATGCTCTAATTGAATACGAAAAAATCATTAAAATAGATCCTAAGAATTATAAAGCTCATTATATGTTGGGCAAAGTTCTTTTAGGACTAGGTGACAGTGAAGAAGCGCTTAAAGAATTCAATATCATTGTAAATCTTCGCCCACTAAGTAGTGATGCCCATTTTATGAAAGCTGAAGCTTTACGCGTTTGTGGGTCAACTAAGTCCGCAATTCAACAATATCATCTAGCAATTAAGCTCAACAAATCTAATGCCTTAGCCTATGCAAATCTAGCCGAATGTTATCGAATTTTTGGTGATTATCGGGTAGCCATTAATTACTGTAAAAAAGCGATTAATTTAGACAGTGACTTAGTGGTGCCTCATTTAGTTTTGGCTCGATGTTATTTTGCTGACCGCTTAAGGGATGAAGCTATTAACGAATGTAAAATAAGTATCAAACTTGCGCCCAATGATCCGACCGTATATGTTAGATATGGTGAATATTTAAATGAGTTAGAAGAATATCATAAAGCTATAAATATGTTGAATAAAGCCATTGAACTTGATCCCAACTATGCTAAAGCTCATGCTTGCCTAGCCTATACTTATTCAAAAATGGGTGATTTATCATTAAGCTTAACCCAGGCTAAATTAGCTGTAGCCGATGCACCTAATGATGTTGACAATCATACAACTTTAGCCTATGTATACAATCGGAACAACGATTTTCAAGCCAGTGTGATTGAGTATAAATTAGCCTTAAAACTTGAGCCTAAAAACCCTAAATTACACCGTAGCCTAGCTATGGCGTTAGCAAAAAATGGCAATATTGATGAAGCCATAGCTGAATTACTTACCACGGTCAAATTAATGCCTAAAGATTATGAATCTAAATTAACCCTCCAAACATTATTAAAAGAACACAATCAGAAAGTACTTAAAGAAGAATAGTCGTAACTTATAAAGATACGATCTTGATCATTAATTTAACAACTGATTAGCGATAGTGCTAAAGTAAAATAATCCATCTGGTTGTCATTATTATTGTCAACTTGTATAAGTAGAATGCTTATGCTATTTTATGAGTAAAATTTTTAACATAAAGGATTAAATGAAATATAATATAAAACAATTTGTTATCGTATTTTTGATACTGTCGTTGTTATTAATTACGAATAACAAATCACAGGCTACTGAGTCTTATAGACTGCCAGATACGGTACGTCCAAATTTGTACACATTGGAAATATCACCAGATCTTGAAAATTCAAATTTTACCGCAAACGAAAAAATCACACTTGTTATCAGTAAAGAAACTAAGGAAATAATTTTAAACAGTTGCGAAATTAAAATTGACAACGTTAAAATTACTAATAAAAAAAATAATGATACAGTAAACCTTGAGGTAACTTATGATCAAGAAAATGAAACGGCAAAATTCAGCTCAACCAATACCTTACAAGTCGGTACCTATGTTTTAAGCCTAAATTATAAGGGTATTTTAAACGATAAATTACGCGGATTTTATTTATCTAAATACACTGATAATAACCAAACCGTTCACAAAATTGCCACCACCAAAATGGAACCAGCTGATGCTAGACGCATGTTTCCTTGTTTTGATGAACCAGCAATGAAAGCTTGCTACCAAATTACCGTAAAGATAGATCCGGGTCTAACAGCCATTTCCAATTCTCCAATAAGCAAGCACTATTTAAACAAACAAGAGAATAAAGAAATTGTTGAGTTTATGACAAGTCCTAAAATGTCTACATATTTAGTGGCATTAATTGTTGGTCCTTTTACCTCAACAGAACCAATTAATAAAGATGGTTGTGAAATTAGAGTCTGGTCAGTCAAAGACAAAATCAAGTTAGGCGATTACGCCAGAAATAGAGCCAGTGAACTTTTGTCCTATTACAACAATTATTTTAATATTAAGTATCCCTTACCTAAATTGGACTTAATTGCAATTCCTGATTTTGCCAGTGGTGCCATGGAAAATTTTGGGGCGATTACTTTTCGCGAAACAGCATTATTGATTGATGATAAAACAAGTTCGGTCGACAGGAAACAGACCGTCACTTCAATTGTGGCTCATGAAATTGCGCATATGTGGTTTGGAGATCTGGTTACCATGGCCTGGTGGGATGATTTATGGCTAAACGAAGCCTTTGCCACCTGGATGTCGGTTAAAGCGGTAGATAATTTAGAGCCTAACTGGCAATATTATATTAAATACATAACCTGGCGATTGTACGCAATGAATATTGATTCATTAAAGTGCTCCCGACCTATTCATAATGAGGTTCATAGCCCAGCTCAAGCTGTCGAAATGTTTGATAATATTACCTATCTTAAGGGTTCAGCAATTTTAAAAATGATTGAAACATGGGTGGGCAATGAAAACTTCAGATTAGGAGTGAGTAATTATTTAAAAGCACATTTATATGGTAATGCCACCACTAATGATTTATGGAAAGATATTGAAACTCAATCTGGTAAACCAGTACAAGCACTAGCTCAAACTTTTGTAAATCAGCCTGGCTACCCATTATTAACACTTCGCGTTAGTAAAAATAATAAACTAGAAGTAAGTCAGCAACAGTTTTTCTTAAATAAGGATACGGTTGGTAATCATAATGCCAAATGGCTTATTCCACTAACAGCATGCAGTTTTAAAAGTAAAAATTCTCTTCCATTATCGTATGTTATCAATGATTCTTTGGAAGAAATTCAAGACTACCAGTGTTTTGAACCCTATAAAGCTAATATTTATGCCAGTGGTTATTACCGCACAAATTATAATGATACTAATTTTAATCTTTTAAAAAATAATCTACAAAAATATTTAACCCCTAGTGAAAGACTATCTTTTTTAAATGATCAGTGGAATTTAACCAAATCATTAAATATTAATTTTTCGGATTTTATCAACCTTTTAAATGAATATAAAACTGAAAAAGATACTTATGTAATTAAAGAAATGATTACTACTTTATATGATTTATATAATTATGTTCCCAACGACAAGTTAAATTCATTTGCCCTGTATGCAAATTCTATCCTTAAAGAAACTTTTGCTACCACTGGTCAAGAAAACAAGCCAAATGACTCAACTTTAACTAAATCACTAAGATCCAATCTGCTTACCTTTTTAGGTACCTGTGGCCAAAACAAAAAAATATTAGCCAATTGTCAAAATTACTTAAATTCAACATTTTACAAAGATTCACCAATTATTGATGGAGACAAATTAAGAACAGCCTTATTGGTGGTAGCCTTTAATGGTACTAAACATGATTATAATTCGATTTACAACCAGTATTTAAAAGCCAAATCACCAGAAATCAAAACAGCTTGTCTATTTGCCCTAGCTAATTTTAGATCTACAGATCTGATATCAAAAACCTTAAATTTAAGCTTGAGCGATAAAGTAAAAACCCAAGATGGCCCTCATTTAATTGCAGCTTGTTTTTCAAATCCTGTCGGTCTTGCTCCAGCATATGTAGCTAATCCTATTGCTCAAATTCAAGCTCTGGCCTTTTTTAAAAGCCATTTTACTGATTTAAATAATCGCTTTGTACCAAGATACATACCGCTAATGATTCAGGCAATGGCTAGTATCACTAATCAAAATGATTTAACAGACATTCAAGCCTTTTTTAAAGAACACCCACTTAAACTTGGTAATCAGTCTTTAACCGAAACATTAGAAATTATCGCAAGTAATGTAAAATTTAAAAAAGCTAATTCCACTAAAATAAATGCCTGGTTAGATTGTTTGAAATAATGAACAACTATATAGAACAAAGCATTTTATTACATTTTTAAATTTTATAAAACAAAGTTTTTTTTATTACTTTTATAGATTAAATTTATCAATTTTATAAGTTTACCTTATAAAATTGATAAGGTGTAGGGCTTGCTTAAATTAAATTTTAAAGTATTATAATAAATGGAAACCTGGAAAATATTACTAGAAATTTAAATTGCAATTATTTGAGTAGTAGGAAAAATATGGATTCGAAAAACAACTTTTTGCTTAATCAAAATTCTCGGTTACTGATAAAATCAATAAAATTTATAACTTGGTTAAGTTCATTTCAACCACTTGTTAAACGACTAAAACTTATAGACTGGATTGGTTCATTTCGTTATGCGCCAAATTCTTATGTTACCCTAGCTTTGGTTGTAGGATTATTATTTCAATTTTTAAATCCCTTATCTGTCTTAGCATATAAAGAAGGGGATTTTCCTGGGATTGGGAATGAAACTGACTGGGATAATGCTAATCAATATTATAATCAAGGCAATCATTCCAATGGGGAAGAGGCCTGTAAATTATACTTAAAAGCTATAAGTATTTATCCCTATGACGCAGCATTTTGGAATAATCTTGGAGCTCATACAAAAGACAACAAAAAAGCAATTGAATACTACCAAAAGGCAATAGAGTTAAACCCTATCCTTGTTGATTCTTACATTGGACTAGGTACTACATACAAAGAACTTGACAGACATGAAGATGCAATAAATTGTTATAAAAAAGCTTTAAAACTTGAACCTAATAATGGGCATCTTTATGATGGAATTGGCAATGAATATGTAGCATTAAAAAAATACAAAGAAGCCATGCCTTATTTTCAAAGACTAACTGAACTTAATCCTGAAATGGAAGATGGCTTTAATAATTTAGGTTGCTGTTATGATGGACTTAATAATTTCTCAAAAGCCATTGACTTTTATAAACAAGCTTTATTAATTAACCCAACTGATTGGATTGCTACTGAAAATATTGGTTTAGATTTGTTTAGAATGGGTAAAATTAAGGAAGCACTAACTTTCAAAGATAAAGCGTACAACCTAGCCAAATCAAAAAAAGACAAAGATCTGGTTGTAAAAGATTTTGAGAATGCCAAAGCTGGAATCTATCCATAAGGAGTTATTTTATGGGACGAAGAGAAAATGATGGTAGTCCTGGTAAACCAGGCTTGGGAGATAATGACCCTAAGCAAATGCGGCAGAACCCTAAGCTTGCGAACAAACCTGGCACTTACACTGGCTCTAATTCATCTGGCGGCGGCGGTACTGATGAAACAGGGCAAGGGTCAACAACATCAACAGACACAACATTACGACAACCCGCACCAACACCATCAGAGCTAGGAGCAGGCTACCCCGCGACATCACTCACCGACGGTGGATTCAGCGCTGGAGCATCCCCACCACCTGACCCAAATGCA
>JAKAZS010000122.1 GCA_021815785.1 bacterium | reverse complement strand
AATATTACGTAATCAATAATTATATCAGATTATTAGTTGTCCGCAATTCACAACATAACATTTTGATAGGCTTCAAACAACTTAATTATATCAGATTATTAGTTGTCCGCAATTCACAACTCAATGGCTAAGAATGAATAAGACTCATCTATTATATCAGATTATTAGTTGTCCGCAATTCACAACTTTCCAGGCCGTTTGACCTTTAGAGGTGGTATTATATCAGATTATTAGTTGTCCGCAATTCACAACATAGCGTCATAATTATTATAATCATATGTAATTATATCAGATTATTAGTTGTCCGCAATTCACAACGTGAATACGAATTTATAAAACAACAAGACCATTATATCAGATTATTAGTTGTCCGCAATTCACAACTTTTCGGCGTCAACTAAAATAGCTGCATCTATTATTCGTATTCCAATAATTACCAAAGTTGGTGTTAGCACCAAGCGCAACGTAATCTACAAGTTCAATGGTGAAAAATTTGTCTTTCAACCTTAAGCAAAACCACTAGCTAATGTTTTTAAAAGCCAGAATTTCCATAGCTTCAGCTCGATTACCATTGCAACTTATCATCCGGGGCGCGGATAATTTATTTATCCTAAAGCCAAGTTTTTTATAGAGTTTAATAATGCGGCTTGTTGCCTGATTTGATACTACAACCGGAACATTAAGTTTCCCTAGCCAGTTAGCCAAACGTTCTTGATCGTGCCAGGTAAAATCTTCTTTAGCATATTTAGTAAATTGAACATCATAAGGTGGATCGGCATAGACAATATCATCGCTACGGATAATTAACTGTTCAAAGTCACAAGCTAAAAATTGCCAGTTTTTAAATACTTCCTTATAGCCAGAAAAATCCTGCAGATAATTTATCGTTTTATAACGGCCAAAAGGAACATTAAACTGCCCCTTGGAATTAAACCTTGACAGTCCATTATAACCGCTGCGATTAAGGTAATAAAACAATTCAGCGCTTTCACTGCCATCGCTATTACCACTAGCAATTAAGTCATTTAACCTTAAACGATATTGATAATATAAAGTTTCGTTATTGGCCATTAGTAAATTTGTTTGTAATCCGAATTGCAGGCATTTATAAAAGTTAATTACCAATGCGTTTATATCATTCAATAAGGCCTGCTTAGGCTTTAAGCCTAAAGCTACGGCTAGTCCGCCACAAAATGGTTCTACTAATCGCTTATTTTCAAATTTTTGTAATATCGGTAATAAATGAGGAAGAAGCCATCTTTTACCACCGGCCCATTTAAGTGGTGGTTTAAGATCATGGTTAACAAAATGGTTATTTTTGTTATTCGGGATTTTCGTTAGCAAAATTCACCTATTTTTCAATATTGCTTAAACTAATAATAAAACAATATTGCGAAAAAAACAAATTTAATTTTTCTCCAGGCTCAAATAAAAAGCAAAATAGACAAAGTTTACTTATTTTCTTTAATAACTTTGATCTAACCCTTAAAACTATTTTGCCTATACTATTTAAATCACCAATTATTAATATCATAACAGAGTTTAATTTTAACTTTAAAAGAATGCACCAATTATCTGAATTAATTAAAAAACCACATGAATTACGCTGCGACTATGTTTTAACTGATAATAAAATTATTTTCTTAACCGAAATTCAAGCTCAAAACCTTGATGACTTTGCCTTGCGCAATTTAGAATATCTGGTTAGTGCTACACGCCAATATAATATGCCGGTTTATCAAGTCATGTTTTATATCGGACAGGATCCTCTAAGTATGAAAGATACTTATGAACTTAATGATGTTTTATTTTATAAATTTAAAATTATTAATTTCAGTTCACTTGATACAAATTTATTTTTAAATCAACCAAATATTTATATAAAATTATTATCAATTCTAACTAAAGACGGAAAAGAGACTGACGCTTTAACCCAAACATTAAAAGCTATATCCCGAATGCCTAATCAAAGGGCAAGGGTCGAAGCCATCAACATCTTAACAACTTTGTCTAATTTAAGAAAAGAGAGTACAATTAAAATAAATAATATAATTAAGGAAAATAATATGCCAATCATAATTAACCCTGAAGATACTGATTTTTATCGCATTGGCCTTAATAAAGGCAAGGCTGAAGGCAAGGCTGAAGGCAAGGCTGAAACATTGCAAAAGCTAATAAATGTCAAATTCGGTTCAATCGATCAAAGCCTTGCAGCTAAAATCGAACAAGCTATTATTGAAGAGCTTGACCATTATTTAATAAATTTTGTCACGGCAAGCTCGGTTATGGGTGTGTTTAAACAATAATTGTTACGCTAAAATCGATAACTATTTAATCAATCTTTAAATGCCACAAATGTAGAAGATATTTTTCGAATCTAATTAACGAAAAAAGTTTAATATGCCAAAATCCTAGCTAATACTCAAATGCCTTTTGCCTAAATTAAAGCCTAATCAAATATAAGTATTAATCAATGGCTACTGGATTTTATATTATAATTTGCTTTAAGTAAAATATAATCCTTTGACTAGTAACAGAATATGATTATAATAAAGCTATTGGTACGCTAACTTTAGCTAATTACATAGGTCAATTTAATGCTTATATCTCTTGAAATCTTTGATTTTAGTTTAATAAACCATCAAATAATTGAATTTAAACCTGGTTTAAATGTTATAACCGGAGAAACCGGTGCCGGCAAATCTACTATTATCGACGCTTTAAATATTTTATTTGGCCAAAAAACCAATTATCAAGATATTAATTTAAAAGATACTGGCAAAACCATTATTGAGGCTAGTTTTAAGAGTAAAGCCGAAGCTTGCACATATCTATCCGACATCGAAATCGATCTAGATAATGATACTATTATTATCAGTCGCGAAATTACTTTAAAATCATCTAAAACCAGAGTTAATGGCAGTATCATTAATAGTCAGACCTTAGCTTATCTCAAAGAAGTCTATTTGAATTTTCATGGCCAGCATGAAACCCTTAATCTTTTAAAAGAATCACATCAGTTAAGCCTGCTAGACGATTTAGGTGACAGCCAGTATCAATTGTTAAAATCCACGGTTAACACTTGCTTCAAACAGTTAAATGAGTTAAAAAACAGTTTAAAGCAATTAAGCCTAAGCGAAGATGAACGCTTAAAAAAGCTTGACTATGCTAATTTCTGTTTTAAAGAATTAAACCAAATCAATATTCAAAATGAAAATGAAGATAAAATTCTTGAAGAGCAAAAAAATCTACTCTTAAATAAACAGCAGATTCAAGATAATATTTTAGGGCTTGATCAATTGCTGAAAAGTGGTGTCAGTGATCACGGTGATGTTCATGGACTAGCGGTTTTAGAGCTATTGGATAAAGCCTTAGTTAAACTTAGTAATTTGCAAAAATACAATTTACCAGTAGCTAATTTAATTGACTTAACCCATAATGCCATAGCTAATCTAGAAGAAGTGATGAAAGACTTAAATAAACAGCTTAATCATTTTGAACATGATGGCGCTGAAATTGAAATTATTCAGGAAAGACTACATGAATTAGCCGCAATTAAGCGTAAATATGGACCAGGTCTTGCCGATGTTTTAGCCGCCAAACAAAAGCTTGAAACTGAATTAACTGAATTAAATAATTTTGAAAGTTCCAAAAAAGCTTTAGAAAATAAAATTTGCCAATTAAATGAGGTTTTTCAAGACAATTGTCAAAATTTAAGTAAATTGCGAAAATCACTAGCCAACACCTTAAGTAAATTAGTTAGCGCCGAATTAACTGATCTAGAAATGAAAGAAGCCGCCTTTGAAATAAAACTGGTACCATTAACCCAGGCCAATCAAAATGGTCTAGAACACATTGAATTTTTAATATCGCCTAATAAAGGAACTCCTTTTTGCGCACTAGTTAAAATAGCTAGCGGTGGCGAATTATCGCGGATTATGCTGGCACTTAAAACAGTTTTTGCTAAAGCTATTAAAGTGAACAGCTTAGTTTTTGATGAAATCGACGCTGGCTTAAGTGGTAAAACTGTTCAAAAAGTTGCGGATAAACTTAAAAGCCTAAGTAAGACACATCAGTTAATTGTAGTAACCCATCAGCCAATAATTGCTAGCATAGCCAATCATCATTTATTAGTCAGTAAGAAATTATTAGCGGATAATACCACTATCCAAGTTCAAGCAATTCACGAACACAATCAGCGCTTAAAAACTTTGGCCAATATGGTTAGTAATAGTGAAGACAAAGCCGCCCTTAATTTTGCAAAATCGTTACTCCAGGCTAGTAATCAATAGCTGTTTTAATGTGGCCTTCATTAGTTCCAGAACAGCCTTCATAAGGTGTGCGTTAAATACAAAAGTCAGATTAAAAAAATTATAAACTATTATGAAGCTGTTCAGCAAATTTAGGCCAAGTAAAACGTTAATTTTAAATTATTAAAAATGTTGCCAATAATTTAAAATTTAATTTATCAATAACTATTACCTGAATGCACCGTGCATATATAAGCATTACTATGAATGGATAAAAATTATGCTGTTAAATATCTATATAAAAGTTGACAATCATAGGCTAACATTACTAGAATAAGAGTTCTAGGCTCGTTAGATGGGGCGTAGCCAAGTGGTAAGGCAGGTGGTTTTGATCCACCCATTCCGAGGTTCGAGTCCTTGCGCCCCAGAAATTTCAGTTAAGTATTTTAAAAGGTAATAAAAATGGAAAAGCACAGACTAAAGGCTAATGTAAGAGAAAATAAAAATCCCAGAATGTTACGTCGCGAAGGCTTTATTCCGGCAACCCTTTATGGGCCAGGATCGCAAAGTATAAGTTTACAAGTTTGCCAGAAAGAATTTTCAAGTTTACCCTATGGCAGTCATTCCCACGTGCTTGAACTGGAACTTGATGACAAAACTACCGTTAATATCCTCATAAGATCAATTGAACGTAAAATTATTAAAAACGAAACGTTAAACATTCAATTCTATAAAGTTGACATGAATAAATTGGTTACAGTCAGTGTTGGCCTCAAATATGTGGGTTTAGCCCCAGCCGTAAAAGCCGGTGGTCAATTGTTAGAATTATTCCAAGAAGTGCAAATCGAATGTTTACCAGGTCAAATTCCGGATAATTTAGAAGTTGATTTAACTAAATTAGAAAAAATTGATGATGCTATACATTTTAAAGATTTAAATATTCCTAATTATGTAAAAATTGTCAATTCACCTGACGAAGTAGTTGTCAAAGCGGTAACTTCTAAAGTTAAAGCAACTGAAGAAACTTCTTCGGCCACACCAGCTGCTAGCGCTTAATTTTACCGATAAATTAAATCAGTATTAATATAGATATAAACTATACGTTGTAGCGAAAATTTACACAGTCACCATCTTGCATAGGATATTCCTTGCCTTCAAGTTTTAAAGCACCATTTTCTTTAGCAGCTTGCCAAGACGCATATTTAACGATATCCGGGAAATGAATAACTTCAGCACGAATAAAGCCTCGAGCTATGTCCGAATGGATTTTGCGGGCAGCTTCTTGAGCTGGTGAGCCATTCTTAATATTCCAAGCCTTGACTTCATCTTCACCAACCGTAAAAAATGAAATTAAATTTAATAAATCATAGCTTTGGTTAATTAATTTATCGGTAATGACTTCTTTAATCCCTAAGGATTCCATCATTTCTTGTTTGTCTTCAGGGTTTAACTGTTTTAATTCCATTTCA
>JAKAZS010000121.1 GCA_021815785.1 bacterium | reverse complement strand
CGTAAAACAGATTATTTTACCCATTATGAAAATAATGACTTCGCTTTAATTCTCCCTAATACCCATACCCACGGAGCTAAAATTCTTATAAATCGCCTGGTTAATAAGATTTTGATATATCCGCTTAGTAATAATATTAATAGTCAAAATCTAGTTATTGCTTGTGGAATTGTTTGTGCTCCTTATGATATTAAAGATATTCATTTGCTTTTACCAGCAGTAGAAAATGCGCGAGATTTTGCCTTGCAAAATGGCAGCAGAGTAATTTCATACCAGGACATAATTGACAAAATTTAATTATAGGTCCGGTAACATAATTAAATTTTAAAAGTATAGACTTACTAACGAATTTTTCTAAATAACTTAAACTCATCAACTGGCTTACTTATAGTTGGCTTAATAACGATGAAAAATAAAATTTAAACAGTTATTAATTTAAACTGTATATTATTAACTAGCGCTTGGTTAAAGAAACTTGTTTAACCAGATCGTCCGACTGCTTGTCGGTCATTTTGGCTTCAATACCACTAACCCAGGTTTTTAATAAATCCAGGTGGGCAATGGCTTGGGGTGTTAGCTTGGCTGGTGTTGATGTTAATTCTTGGTAATATTGGATTAACGATGAAAATAATTTAAACACAGCTTCAGATTCGCAATCAGCATAGCAAGAAAAGTTTAATTCAGGAACGCTGATAATAGTTTTTTGATTATTTTGCCAAAGCCAAGCTGAAAGAGTATTGTTACTCCAGGGTAAAAAGATTTTGCGCATTTATACGACCTTAAAATTTTAGAGTTTTATAACTAATGAGAAATTTTTTTATAATGTTGTAAATAATTTAATTTGGTTTAAATGAATTTCTCGCTTATTATTATTTATTACCTCATAATTTAATTGAATAGATTATTCAATATAGCTATTATCCTATACTTTAACTTACATCTAATTTTAATTTTCGTCAAGAGTGCCAAGCCAACTTTATTTTATTGTTTTTTTAAATTCGGGTATATGGTGAAATTGGGTAATTTGTTTCTAGTCAAGGTTTTATGATGATTAGTCGCATAATTAACCCATTTCTGATTTAAAATAAAACATTAAATTTATAATAAGTATTTTGTTCTAAATTTAATATTTTAATGTTGTTAATTAATTCCTGCGACAATTTAATTTATTAAAGCCAAGTCATGATTCTATCGATTATATCAGTCGGATTACTTTCATCAATATTAAACCAGTTAGTATTTTTATTAGCTTTAAACCAAGCTATTTGTTTTTTGGCTAGTCGGAAATTATTGTTTAAGGCTAAAGCTAAAGCTTGCGGGTAACTGATTTTGTCTTCCAAATAGTCAATAAATTCTTTATAATTAACCGAATTAGATAATATTTGCGTTTTGCCATAAGTTTCATACAAATGTTTGACCTCGGCCAATAAACCAGCCTTGACCATAAGATTAAAGCGCTGCGTAATTCTTTCCTGGAGAATTAATTTATTACTAGTGTTTAAGCCAACCCATAAAACATCGTACAAAGGCGGGTTTTTCGTTCGAATTTGCGAGGCTTTTTGACCGCTTAATAAACAGATTTCAATGGCGCGAATAATTCGTACTCGGTCATTGATATTAATAATATTAGCTGATTGCTGGTCTAATTTGGCTAATTGTTCATGGATAAAGATATTACCAAATGTATTAGCCTCCTGATTTAACTTGTTGCGCAAATCAGGATTGGGTCCAAATTCAGGTATTTGCCAGTTAAGTAATAAGGCGCTTGCATAAAGGCCAGTGCCACCGCAAACGATTATATAGTCATGGTCTGAATTATCATTAAGAATATTTTGGGCGTCTTGTTTATAGTTGCCCACGGTATAAATTTCATTAGGATCAATAATATCAATTAAATAATGCTTAACGGCGGCTAATTCATGTTCACTGGGTTTGGCTGTACCAATATTCAGCCCTCGATAGATACAGCGACAGTCACAGTTGATGATTGGAGCATTTAGTTTTTGAGCCAAATATAGACTGATACTTGTTTTACCACTGCCAGTTGGACCAATTAGGGCGATGATTTTTTTCATTGTAAAATTAATTAATGAGTTGCTTTGTTTAAATTATTTTACCAAAATGCAGTTTAACTTTTTAAAATTTAAACTATCCAGGCTTATTTGGCGTAAGGAAAAACGATGCCATTAGCGGTAATATTCTGAATATTCGAAAATTTTCCCTCGAGAACACATTCAGCTAGATTCTTAGCTTTTTTATAATAGGCTGAATCCGGTAATTTACCGGTAGCTTTATAAGTTAAACAGGTAGCTAGAAAGTCGCTAGCTAGTTTAAGTCCTTCATCTCCTTGATTATGGGCATATAATGTGGATACGATAATGGTAATAGTATCTTGAACCTGACTCGATAATTGAGCAATGAGACATTGTCGGTCAGCCAGTTTAAGCTGATGTTTAATCATATTATTACTTAGTATTGCTGGTAATTCAGTTAATCTTTGCGTGGCAAAATCAAGATGTTCTTTAAGGGGTGAATTAACTTCATAGACAGTATTTTGTTTGGCGGCAAAAATATTATTTTCAAGCCACCAAAATGAATATGGTATTAAATTAGCTCTCAGCAAAAATACGTGTAAGGGGTTTAAGGGATTGAAGTTTTTAATTTTATGTTCGTAAAGCGTTTTGGCTATAGGTTCAAAATATTTGCTGCCATGATCTTTGGCCAGTGACTTAAAAAAGGCCATTGAGAGCATTTCGCCTTCGCCTTCGTAGATACTTGGAGCTAAGTATTCGCCCATATTGTCGCCAAATAAATGGCCTTTGACAAAGGATCGCCCGCCATGGGTTTTCATAAAATATTCAATGGCTACTTCTTTTTGGGCTTCACTGCCGAATACTTTAGCAATTATACATTCTAATTCTCCGCGGTAGCCTTGATCTAATAGCCAGGCTCCCCACAGGTACAATGATTCTGACCCCACAATTAAACTTGCGGTTTTAGCAATACGGTGTTTAACTAATTCTCTGGTATCTATTGACTGTCCGTAAGTTTTACGGTAATTGGCCCACGGTAACATATTCGCTAATAATACTTTCATTACGCCAGTAGCGTTAGCGCACAAGGCTAGTCGCCCCAGATTTAGGCCATGATAGGCAATAGTCAAGCCATCACCAATTTGTGGTGTTAATAGATTGGCTTTGTTTACTTTAAAGTTATTAAATTTTAAACCATTATTGTAAGTATGTTGAAGTGCATATAGGTCATAGTTTACGATTTGAAAATTTTCATTTTCGGCTAACGGTAATTCGGTAATTAAAACGGCTGGTTTATTATCAACTAAACAGACTAGTCCTACCGTTCGTCCAGGAATGGCATTGGTAATAAAAACTTTTTCACCGCTGACAATGTAATTGTCACCATTTAGGGTTGCAGTAGTTTTGAGCGCGGTTAAATCAGACCCGGCATTTGGTTCAGTGAGCGCAAAGCCAGAAAGCATTTCCCCGCTGGCTAATTTTGGTAAATATTTATTTTTTTGATCTTCATTGCCAAAAGTTCTAATTGGATCTACGGCTCCAATACAGCCATGTACAGAGGCTAAGCCAGCTGTGGTTGGATCAATTAAGGCTACGTTGGCTAGAAAATGCATAAATTCAATCGTGCTAACACCTTGGCCACCATACTTTTTATCAATAAGCATGCCCCAGTAGCCATCTTTTGCTAAATCCTGTAATACCTGTTCAGATATTTTACGGTTATTATCAAAGAGGGTATTATTCTGGCGGTGTTTTTGAATGGTAGTTAAGCAGTTTTGCATGGCCAACGTTAACATTGAATCATGATTTATTTTAGGAATACGTAATAAATCAAAAGGAATGGTTTTGGACCAGACGGCTTTATGTATCGGTGAATTGGTAGTTTTATATTGGCTGGCAAATAGTTTTTCAACTTGATCATCGGCTTTATCAACAGCGCCAGTGCGTAACGATTCTTCTTCGGTTTTGCCACTAAGTCTTAACGCGGTTTCAGCAAAACTGCGTTCATTGTCACTGGATGTTTCGGAAGAATTTGGGTTGGCAGAAGAGGAGTCTGGGGATTTAGAATTCATATTTTAAGCCTTTTATATTTACCAAGTTAAAATTTACTTAATTATATTGTACCGATCAAGGTTGACTTATAACCGATTAGTAATATTTCTCAATATTCCTTCATAAAATATTTAAAAATATTTCAAATAGTCAAAAAAACAGGCCAATTTGCTCAAAAGGCTTGTTTCTTTAAATTAGTAAAACAGGTCATGCAAGTAAAACAAATGGGCGAGGAGAGAGTCGAACTCTCACGTATTGCTACACTAGATCCTAAGTCTAGCGCGTCTACCATTCCGCCACTCGCCCAATAATTTGGGTCATGAAGGATTCGAACCTTCAACCAACTGCTTAAGAGGCAGCTGCTCTACCGTTGAGCTAATGACCCATTGTCCTTTAGTTAAATATACGCGCCCGGTTGGATTCGAACCAACGACAACCCGCTTAGAAGGCGGGTGCTCTATCCACTGAGCCACGGGCGCTGCTTACCCACCACCACTAAAATTATATTATAACAATTCCTTAAGATTAAACAATTTACAATAAAATATATGAATTTAAAATTGGTATCGGTTATCTGTTTAATGACGTAAAGTTTTATAAAAAATATAAAGTTATCTATAAAACTTTTCTTAAAATCTTCTTGACTAGTGCTTTTGTATGTTAAATTTAAAATCGTCAATATTAAGTTGAAATTATTATGAGGTCGGTTTAAATGGTGTTTGTTATCTCTGGTATTTCATGTCTGGTCTTATTTATAGGCATTTTGGGTGTTTGGTTCCCGGGATTGATTCATCCAAAAGTAGTAAGTCATTGGACAAAAAAATCGTTCTATAAAAGTTAAAAAATATATAATCCAAACTGTTCTTGACATTTTGAGCGTTACATAGAAGAATTGTCAACAACTGTTGTTTTTAAGGAATTAAAAAGCTTATGCCAGGTACAGGATTAAACATATTTATTATTGATGTAATCATTCGGCCCTTTGCCAAAATTTTTGAAAAAATGCCGGTTACGGTAATTTTAATTATTCTAGTAATGTATGGCATTGTTGCATATACAGTTATTAAGTCGGCTTATTTATCTCAAAATCCTTAAAAAATAAATTAGTGATTTTTTTTCTTTTTAAGGCCGGATACACTTACTAGGCTGATTTTCAGTTTTTGTGAGTATAGATCGACCAGTCCTAAATATTGTTCAATAAAATTTTTGGCTTGGTTAGGTTTGACTTCTTCCTCAATTAAATAATCGGCTTTATTGAGTCGATTTCCATCTTCATCAAAGGTTTCGTAACTAATTAAAATATTCTCAATAGGAACATAATTATAATTAGTGACTCTAATCCAGGCAACAGGAGAATTGACTACCCATAATCCAGCTACATGCCAGTCAATTAATTCGACGCGAACATGTTTGGACAGCTCGGGATCTTCGTCAATAGCTACTGAGCAGGCCGTAAGTTGGCAAAGCAGGATTGAGAAAAATAAAATTTTTTTTAACATTTTTTAAAAGGCTTAGACATTACCTAGATAGCCTAAATCAGCTGCAATACCTAAAAACACGAGTATGACAAAAACAATAAACATTAAAAAAAATAAGGGTTCGCCTTCTGATAACATTAAAATTATCCTATTTAAA
>JAKAZS010000120.1 GCA_021815785.1 bacterium | reverse complement strand
CTTCTTATACAATTACGCGTGCTTCACTTAATTGTATCTTCTGATTGTATTACTTTCAGAAATAAAATTGGTAGATACGGATTCTTAACTTTTGTTCAATATACAGTTTTCAGGGTACATTATTTGTCTTTGACAACTTAGTCCCTAGGTTAATATTGGAAATTAACCTGTTGACATGGTTGAAAGAGTAAATTAAATTATGTGATTTAAACATAAAAAATACACTCGATACATATATTATACCAAAACTTCTAAACTTTAAACTGGTTTAAAAGACTGTTTTTAAAAATTTACAATTATCAAATCGATGGTTATTATTTAACTGATTTTCAATTATAAATACAATTATCGTTTTTTCTCTTAGTTTAGCTTGATCTTGAATACTGTTATTGAGTATTTTTACGAGTGGTACTTAACAATTTATCTCTAAATTGTTAAGCTAAAACCTGAATAGTTAAGGTCTTCAGGTTTTAGAAAATTCGATCATCAATATTCGATTAATTGATTATTTACGCAGAATATGATTTAGCACCTGCTCCAGCTAATTTGCCACCAGTTGTGATTAAGTATTCTTCACGAATTGGTTTGCCGTTGAACCAGCATTCCAGAATTTCTCGAACACCAGCGCTATAGCGAGCCTGTGCTGACAAAGTGGTACCAGCAGTATGTGGTGTCATTCCTTGGTATGGCATATCACGCCATGGATGATCAATTTGGGCTGGTTGTGGAAACCATACATCACCAGCGTAACCAGCAATATGGCCAGTTCTTAAAGCTTCAACAATGGCATCACGATTTACTAGTTTACCACGGGCGCAATTTATTAAATAACTGCCACGTTTCATCTGGGAAATTAACTTCTTATCGAACATATTTTCTGTTTCAGGATGTAACGGGCAGTTTAAGGTTACAACATCACAAACTTTAACCATTGCTTCAACGCTTTCATGGAATGTAACACCTAATTCGGTTTCGACATCTAAAGGAAGTCGATGTTTATCAGTGTAATGTAACTTTACATCAAATGGTTTTAAACGTTTTAACACGCCCTGGCCAATGCGACCGGCGGCTACCGTACCAACGTGCATACCCTCTAGGTCATAAGCACGCATTGAACAGTCGGCAATATTCCAGCCGCCTTTATTAACCCATTCGTGCGATGGCAGATAATTGCGCACTAAAGCCAAAATCATCATAACTTCGTGTTCGGCCACACTTATGCTATTACTATAAGTGACTTCAGCTACGGTAATGTCATGGTCATTGGCCGCTTTTAAGTCAGTATGGTCAGAGCCTATGCCAGCTGTTATAACTAATTTCAGCTTTTTAGCGGTTTTTATATTTTCTTTGGTTAGGTAAGCTGGCCAAAAGGGCTGGGAAATTACAATATCACTATCAGTTAGATGGCGGGCAAATTCACTGTTTTCACCATCCTTATTGCTAGTTACGATAAATTCGTGGCCAAGGTTTTCTAAATATTTGCGTAATCCAAGACCTCCAGAAACGCAGCCTAATAATTCACCAGGTTTAAAGTCAATTCCTTTAGGGCTTGGTGTTGTTTGTCCATCGGGATAATGAGTAATGACCGGTAAATCATTGCGAGCATAATTTGGTGGGTAACCTGTAATTGGATCAGGATATAAAACACATAATATTTTAGACATATAATCTCCTTAGAAAATATGATTAGTTTAATATAGATATGTCAGATTACCTTAATAAAAGCCAAAATTTTCATAATAATTTAATTCTTAAACACTTAGGTACTTGACTGGTTAAAATTAAATTAAAAACCCCTAAATTAAAATAACTTAGGGGTTTTTACAATTCTGAGCTTTAATGATTATTTTAGAGCGACCGAAGAGTTAGCTAGATTATTATTACTATTTTTATAAGCAATTTGTTGGTTTAAATATTGTTTGGCTACCGCTAATTGTTCAGCTTTATTTTGGACAACAACATCTGGTGAAATACCAATTTTGTTTATATCTAACCCTGATGGCGTTAGGTATTTTGAAACTGTTATATGTACAGCCGCTCCGCCAGGAAGTTGGTTGATTTCTTGGACTAAGCCTTTACCATAAGTCCTGGTTCCGACAATTAAGGCTCGAGAGTTGTCTTTTAAGGCTCCAGCAAGAATTTCACTAGCACTGGCACTTTCTTCATCCACTAGCACGACAATTGGGTTATTGGTTAAATTTTTACCATTAGTATAATTTGTAGCACAGTCAGTCCGAGAAATTGTTGTGACAATATTGCCTTGAGGTAAAAGCATGGAAGCAATTTTAAAAGCATTAGATAACAAGCCACCAGGATTAGAGCGTAAGTCTAAAATAATCCCTTTGGTTGAGGCTAATTTATTTAATGCGGCTTTAAATTCGCTAGCAGCATCACCCGAGATAAAGGTTGATAATTGAATATAACCAATATCATCATTAAGTCTTTTAGCGGTAACTGGGTGAATAGTTATTTGTTGACGTTCGATAATAAATTTTAAATTGTCATCGTGGCGACGGACAATCATATCTAAGGTTGTGCCAGCCTTACCGCGAATCAATTCGGCTGCTTGTTCAGGGTTTAAGCCTATCGAGTTATGATTATCAATTGAAATTATTTCATCACCTTCACGTAAACCAGCTAGAGCTGCTGGCGAATCATCAAGAGTTCGGGTTATAACTAAATATCCAGTAGCTTTTGATTGTTGAATATTAATACCAATGCCAACTACACGGGAATCAATTGCATCACTTTCATCACCAAAAGCTGTAGGATCGAGTAATCGAGTATAGGGATCTTCAAGGCTAGATAACATGACATTGGAATAACGATACGCGTCTTCTTGAGTCTTAATTTGTTTATCATATTTGTGTTCGTATTGTTTCCAGTTTACGCCATGAAAATTTGCATCGTAGTAATTGTCTCTCACTAATTGCCAAATTTGATGATAAAATTCGGTATATTGAGATTTGTGGGCATACGAACTCAAATTTAAATTGAATTGAAGAACAATTATTAGCAATAAAAAACGAGCAATGCGCTTAAACATGTTCATACAGGCACACTTCCTAAATATGGTATGAGGTAAAAATTTATTTAAAATTGACAGTTAAAGTTGATTGGTTAACTTTGTGGTCGTACTTTATATATGCCACAGCAAAATATTTTTAAATCACAAAAAATAAAAAAAAATAAAAATTTTCGGTTTGATGTATGTAATTATTGCCAGGCTTGTGTTTGCAGAATTATTAATTTTTGAGATTTTATAGTGTTAGACATTTGTATAGCCAAATAAGAAGTCAAGTTGAATTGGATTTTGACAATGGTCAACCTTAAATTAAAGGATTTGAATCTCAATAAGGAGAGTTAAATATTTAATGTTCGCAAAAGTGATAATTTGGGTAAATTAATATTGTATTTATTGATAAAAGTAAAATGGATAATTTAGCCCATAGTGAAATAAAGCCAAACCAATCTGCCAAGTCTAACCTTAGCCGTCAGTTTAGTCTGGCGTTATTAAATGGGGCAATTTTAAACCCTCTGGATGCGGTAAATCAATTAATTAATAAAACTACTGGAAGTAAATTAAATGATAAATTGGCTTATAATTTAAAGCCCGCCAAATTTAATACCTTTTCATGGTATGCGCAAACAGCAGGCTCTTCGATTGGTGCTTTATTGCCATTAATTGTCACTGGTAAAGCCATAACTTTAGGAAAAGAAATTGATCTGACTGCTACCACAAGTGATTATGCTTATTTAAACAATACTGGTGCTTTAGGCTTAAATCTTAAAGAATCAGCCTTAACTGGCTTTACTTATGGCAGTTTGTTGACCCCAGGTAATGACAAGCAGAGTTTAACGGACTTTTTACAGCAGCGCTTAAATACAGGTATTTCTTCGGGTCTTATGTTTTCAACTATGACAGCAGGCAGTATTGGCTTAAGTAAATTAGCAACTGAACCAGAACTTAATTCAACTTTATTTGGTAAAATCTTAAGTAAGAATACGGCAAATTCTCTGTTAGCTTCAGTGCCAGCTAGTGTTATTGGTACTGAAAGTAACTCTTTATTAAATTCCGGTAAATTAGCTGGTAGTAAGGAGTTATTTCAACAGGCTTATTCGATGTCGTTAATTAGCCTTGGTTTTGGCTTGAGTAATGATTTGGGTTTAATGGCAACCACAGCAAAGTCTGGTGCAAAATTTGTGCCAGCGTTGAAATTAGTGTCCAGTCTACCTTTAGAGTTTAAGCCAGAGTCATTGCCACTGCCAGCGCCGCATTTAGTATATCAGTCAGCAGCTCAGACAGGATCGTTGCAGCCGCCAATGCTACCGACAGAATCTACGCCTGCGTCATCGCCATTGTCAATGCCACAGCTACAATCTGCGCTAGAATCACCACAGCCAAATCGAGTTTCAGTAGATATTGATGAACGTCTTAGTGAATCTTTAAATAAGGAAATCACCCCTTTAGCATTGGCCGATAAAAATCTCGAACATACGGCCAGGGCAATGATTAAAAATCCTTACGAGTTAGAGCGATTTTTAAGTTTTAAACAAACATTTATTGACAGGCAGGCTAAGCTTGGTGATCAAAATATTGCAAGTGCTTTAGAAAATCTAAATCGTTTAATTAGTGATAGCGATAAGGCTTATTTATCAGAAAATGTAAGGTTAAAACTAGCTGAACAAATTTTATTTAATGCCAATAACCCTAGTTTAATTGATCAAGGTAAATCAACTACTTGTCTTACGGCTAATATTGAAAAACGGGTTTATCTAAAACAACCTCATATTGCCATAAAACAACTTACGGATATTGCTTTAAATGGCAATTTGGTTAATCTTGAAGGTAAAACTGTGGATATTGCTAGTTCTGGATTTTTAGAACCAGATAGTCAGTCAGCTGAAGTTTTAAATAAGCCTTTTAATCCTAAATACCTTAGTGATATTAAAATTGATAATTTTAGAAATTTTGCTAGTCAAATTTTTCAATCTGCTAGCGTTAATCTTTATTATAGTAAGTATTTTGATCATCTTGAGGGCTTTAATATTTTACCTAATGAAGAAATTAAATTTATTAAAGTTAAAACCGATCCTGGCAATCCTAGCGATACAGGTGAACGAGTGATAGCAAGAGATAATAATTCTTCCTCCCAAGCCTATAGAATATTATTTGAGTCATCCGGCTTATACCCTCAAGATGCAGTAGACTTATATAATTTATTAGTTCCTAGTTACGATGTGACCGGTAAACCTGGTCTGGGTAAAGAAAAAGGCTTTGTGGTGGTTGGTGAAAACACTCGCCCCTTTGTTGAAAAGCAAATTGAATCTGGAGCAGTAACCTTTATTGATACGCCGGAAAGATTTAGCCAGTTTCTGCAATCAGCTAGGCTTAAAGGTATATTGCCGTTAATTTTAAATGTAAATCCTGAAATTGATGCCAGGCTTTTTGGTCCAAGAATTGCTGAAAATACATCTCATGCTATTATGTTGCATGAGCTTAAAACAGATCCAACTAATAATCCGGCACTTTTAAAAGTCGAATTAAGCAATCAATGGGGTTCTGGTTTTAATTTTATGGGTAAGAAAGCCGTTTTGGCTTATCAGGTATTTAACAGTTTAACTTAATGGAGGTAAGTTATTTAAATTTAGGTCAAAAATAATTAATTAATAAATTAACATGGAAAAACTATCTAATAACGATATTGTAATTAAGCCAACGACCAAGCCTAACCTTAGCCGTCAGTTTAGTCTGGCGTTATTAAATGG
>JAKAZS010000044.1 GCA_021815785.1 bacterium | reverse complement strand
CGTTAACTGAAGGGTTTAAATTTTGCATATTTAGTTGTCGATCAGACTCAAGACTACCACTTAATTCAGTTGAAGGCTGGCTTTGAGCCAAAACATTCCACCTGAGAAACAAAATAATTAAAATTAATATATATTTTAAGGTCATTTTAAAATATGTCTTCAAGATATTTAAAGGTCAAGTTATTTATAATAATTGGCGTACCTGGCTTTAGCCTTAATTCCATAATTTTAGCCATAACTCCATATTTCTTTAAAATATAAGAAAAATGTTGAACCGATTCGGGATCTCTTAAATTCGTTACACTAAGATACCGATTAATAAAATCTCCTTCTACATAATACTGTCCACCACTTTGATAAATCACAAAATCCTTATCATTTTTATCTTTATGGGAAGCGGACTTATACTGATTGTATTCTAATATTTCTTGATCAAAAACTTGGGGGACATCCATTAACTCATCAATTTCATTTTGCAATTCGGCTAATCCTACACTATTTAAAGCTGATATTGCCAATATCTTATGATGAGTTAACAACTTGCTTTTAACTTTATTAAGCTTATGCTGTAAGTCCTTAATTAAATCAAAAACACTTACGGATTCGTCTAAAAGGTCAATCTTGTTTAAAACCAAAATATTTTTTTTATGTTTAAAATTAGGACTATATGCTAATAATTCAAATTCCAAATCACAGATATTGGTAAATAAATCAGGACTGCTTATATCAATCACTTGAATTAAACAGGCCGTCCGTTCAATATGTTTCAGAAATTGTAAGCCAAGCCCATGCCCTGATGAAGCCCCTTTAATTAAACCCGGAATATCCGCAAAAGTTATCTTGAGATTACCATGTCCAACTCCTAAATTTGGCGTTAAAGTCGAAAAAGGATAGCTGGCAATTTTGGGTTTGGCATTTGATAATTTAGACAGTAAACATGATTTACCAGCATTAGGTAAACCTATAATACCAATATCAGCCAGCGTTTTTAATTCTAATTTAAGTTTCAAAGTAACTCCCGGCCGACCTGGTTCACAATAATGAGGAGCTTTATTAAGCATAGTCGCTATACTGGCATTGCCATAACCACCGAACCCACCACTGGCAACAACAATTTGTTGATTAGGATAAATTAAATCTGCAATTATTTCCTGGTTATCTAAGTCAGTGATTACTGTTCCCAAAGGAACTGGTATTACTAGATTACTGGCATTAGCACCATGACGCTTTTTAGGACCACCACGAGCTCCAGCTTTAGCAACAAAACTGCTTTTATAAGTAAAATCATACAAACTGGTAAAATTCGGGCTGGCCACAAAAATAATATCTCCGCCTTTACCGCCATCGCCACCAGCTGGACCACCCATAGGCTCATATTTTTCCCGACGCCAGGCAACCAAACCATTACCTCCGTCACCAGAAGTCACTTCAATAATTGCTTCGTCGATAAATTTTGCCATACTTAAAATTTAGCCATATTTTATAATAAATTTAAATTATAATTTACTTAAGGGATTATATTATTTTTGCTTAATTAATTTAATTTCTCTTGATTAAGTTAAACTTTATAATTATTGTATTGTTATCTATAATTATAATTTTTGGAGGATACAATTTTGGCGCAAGAAGAAAAAGTTATAGTTGTCCATGAAAAATCTCGTGGCGAAACGGTTCGAGTCTATCTTGGCGAATATAAGGGAATTACCTATCTCCATATTCGCGAATGGTACACGGATAAGGATCAAGAACAAAAACCTACCAAAAAGGGGATCGCTTTACCGCTTGATAAAATACCAGGCTTGCGTGAAGCTTTAAATGAATTAGTGCCCCAAGACTAAATTCAGTTCAAATCATAGGTAGCCTAATTAATGACCAAATTTCTCTTTAAGCTAATTATAGCTTGTCTAATTATGTTTAGTGCTAATTCAGTTCTAGCCGTAACAATTAAAAGTTCTAGCTTAAATCCTTGTCAAGGAGAAACTGTTGAAATAACTGTAGCCGAATTAGCTGAACCAATTAGACCAATCGAATTTTTGCAACAAAAGTATAAACTATTTTTAATCAATGATTCAACGCTTAACAAATCTTATCACTGCCTTGTGCCAATTCCCGTTACGCAAAAACCCGGCTCATATGCATTAAAATATAATAATGAAAATATCGGCAATTTAAATGTTAAATCAGCAAATTTTACGATTCAGAAATTAACTCTACCCAAAACTAAAGACAATTTTATCATGTCGCCCGGAGAAGCTGAAGCTATTGATCAAGCTAAAGCAACCTTAACCGATAGACGTTTTTTTGATACTAAATTTGTCCAGCCGGTAAATGCTCGGGTTTCTACCCAATTTGGTCTAAGAAGAATCGTAAATGGTAAACTACTCGATGATTATTTTCATTCAGGTATTGATTATGCAGCTAACTTTAATACCAGTATCAAAGCCTGTGCTCCTGGGATTGTCGTATTAGCACGCCATAATTTTAAACTGCATGGCAATACTGTGTGTATAAATCATGGACAAGGTGTGGTATCGATATATATTCACATGAATAAAATTATGGTTAAAGAAGGACAAGAAGTCAAAATTGGACAAATAATTGGTACCGTAGGTCAGTCCGGTAGAGCCAACGGTCCACATTTACATTTTAGCATTTATGTAAATCAAATTGCCACGAATCCAAAATACTGGTATGAGAAAGTATATTAAAAATAGCCAGCAAAATGCTATTATGGGTTTATTGGCTCATTTAAAAACTAAAAGCCAGGTTATAAATCAAACCTGGCTTTTAGTTTTTAAAATCTAGATTAGTTATTAAATAGTCGCAGACTTATTCCAGAAAACATCTTTAATAGCTCTAGTTGAATTAGATTCACTAGTAATTACTACACTGGCTGGTGCAAATAAGAAAACACCATCGCCAATACGTTGCTGATGGCCATCAATCGCATGACAGGCTCCAGACAAGAAATCAACTACACGCTGAGACTGTTCATTGTCGAGCATGTGCAAATTAATTAAAACAGACTTACGTCCTCGCAAATGTTCAACTATTTCTACAGCCTCTTCAAAAGATCTAGGTTCAATCACCAAAACTTCTGATGCTGCAGCCTGGGCACTGGGATGATCAACGACTTTGTTATTAGAACCAGGATTCATTAACCGTGAAGGTTTTACTTCAGCAACGGGCTTTTCGTATATAGCTGGATTATTGGTAGCATATACTTCATCCGTTGATTCAAATAAATCTTCAAAATCTTGACTTTCATAACTTTCCGCTGGTCCAAACCAGAAATTTTTTATTTTTTGTACTAAACTCATACTTTCCTCCTTGAATAATAATTAGAATATGGATTTAAAATTTTCCGGTTTTAATCCATGAGACTAATTAAAAATAGCTCTACCTAACCTAATAATTGTTGCACCACATGATACCGCCACCAGATAATCATCAGACATACCCATTGATAATTCTTTTAAGTTGATATTATAATTAGCAATAAGTTTATCCTTTAAAATTCTCAAACCATCAAAACAATCAAACCACAAATTTTTATTTTTAACAAGTGGTGCCATTGTCATCAAACCTTTTATAGAAATGTTGGGCAAATTATATAGACTTTCAAATTTATCCAATAATTCGTCAGATCTGAAGCCAAATTTATTTTCATCAAATTTAACCTGAAGTAAAACTTCCTGGATAATATTTTTTTGGCTAGCAACATATGAAATTGATTCAAGCAAATATTGAGAATCAACCGAATGTATCAAACAAAAATTCCCAACAATATTTTTCACCTTGTTAGTCTGAACATGTCCAATAAAATGCCAATTAATATATTTGCCGCAGCTTTGTGCTAAAGCATTCATTTTCAGATTGGCATCTTGAATGCGGCTTTCGGCGAATTGATTTAAACCAGCCTCATAGGCTTGTTTAATTTGATCTAAATTTGCATTTTTAGTTACAGCCACAATCATAACCCTATTACCATCTAAATCATTTCGGATTTTATTGATATTATCCAAAATACTCATTGAAATTTTCTTGATTGAACATTGCGATAGTTTAGATATTTTATTTGATATATTAGAAACATATCTTATTGATTTTCTCTACAATAAAATGACACCACTAATAGTTTAACCTGATAACTTAAAAAAGTGCAAGAACTTTTTTTACTTTTCTGAAAAAATTTTCAAAACTGCTACAGCCGAAATAATAGCAGTTTCAACCCGCAATGTTCTTGAACCTAAGCCAACAGCTATAAAACCTTGTTTATGAGCCAGTTTTAATTCATTTATGGTAAAGCCACCTTCAGAGCCAACTAAAATGATATTACCATTGCCTAAATTGCCACCATGGTTGTAAAGAACATTAACCATATTTGGTGTCTCATTATTGGTGTCCAGAATATATTTTTCAAAGTCATTATTAGTATTAGTATTCATTTCCAGAAATGATATCAATTCTCTAGGCTCATAAATTTTTGGTAGATAAAATCCACCAGATTGCTCGGTTGCTTCCCTAGATATTTCATTAAATCGCTTCCATTTCTGGCTTGAATAGCTGGGATCTAATCGTGAGTGTTCCAAAATAACTGGATAAATTTGCGTAACACCAAATTCACTTAATTTTTCAATAGCCCATTCAAAACGCGACATTCTTATCATTGGCATACCCACAATTAGTGGCTTAGGACAAGCAAAAATTTCTTTACTCAAAACTTGAGCTAGTAAGGAATTTTTATTCAGTTTCATTATCATGGCTAAAATTTCACAGCCTTGACCATTAAAAATTTTAAATAAGGCACCATTGTTTAAACGTAATACTTTACGAATCTGCCAAACAACTTTTTCATCCTCAATTAAAATTTCATGGTTTTGGTCAAGCGAATCAAAATCTAAATCCTTGACAACAAATCGGTGAATATTCATTATTTAGCAACAAAAGTTAACATTTATCAGACCTGCCTTAAATTTTTATAAAAGACTTACCTTTTATAATTTTATTGTAAGCATAATTGGATTATAATCATATATATCAAATATTTAATTACTTTAAACTTTTTTGGAATACTTATTATGGATTTAAAAGATTGGTTTGCCAATCGTAAAAAAAATAATGAAACAGCTCAGGCTAAGCAAATTCTTTCAACCGAAGAATATTGTGCTTTATGGATAAGCTGTTTCCAATGCCGCGAACTGCTTTATACTAGGGATTTAAGACAAAACCTCCAAGTCTGTCCTAAATGCCATTATCATTTTCGCATTGGTGCTCTTGACCGAATTGAACATTTAAGTGATGCCAATTCATTTTGTGAGACAGAAGCCAATCTAATATCTAGCGATCCCTTAAAGTTTTTTGACACTTTAAGCTATGAAGATAGACTAAAGGAAGCCAATCAAAAATCTGGGCTAAAAGAAGCAATAATCACCGGTACATGTACTATCCAAGGTCATCCCGCCTGCCTGGCAGCTATGGATTTTGGCTATTTTGGCGGATCCATGGGCAGTGTCGTTGGTGAAAAAATCACCCGCATTATTGAACTAGCTTGCGATCAACGATTACCTTTAATCATCATTTCCAGTTCCGGTGGGGCTCGCATGCAAGAAGGAATTTTAAGCCTGATGCAATTAGCAAAAACTTCAGCTGCACTAAAAAAACTTCATGACTGCGCAATTCTTTATATATCAGTTTTAACCGAACCAACTTTTGGTGGGGTTACAGCTAGTTTTGCCATGCTTGGTGATATTATTATTGCTGAACCTGGAGCTCGAATAGGTTTTGCTGGTAGACGGGTAATTGAACAAACCATTCGCCAGAAACTACCAGCCGACTTCCAAACTGCCGAATATTTACTAAAACACGGTCAAATTGATATGGTCATAGAACGCGCTAAATTACCCCAGACAATAGCTAATTTAATAGATTTGCATAGTTTAGATTGCAATCAACCTAAACCTGAAGCTATAGCTAAAACTCCACTAAAAATACATTAGGCAAGGAATATGACAACCGGAAAACTACCACCACTTGAATTTGAATTACCATTGGCCAATCTCAATACTCAGATTGAAGCTCTCGAGCGACAACTACCCAGTAATCCGGCTCTCGAACAGGAAATTTTAGAGTTACACAAACAATACGACAATTTAAAACGTTCAATTTACGGTAATTTAAGAGCTATTGACCGCTTAGCCATTGCCCGCCATCCTCAAAGACCATATACTCGGGATTATTTAGATAGATTTGATCCAAACTGGATTGAACTTCACGGAGACAGACACGGTGTTGATGACCCCGCTATGGTATGCGGCCTACTAAAGTTAGGTAATTATCGGGTTCTTATAGTTGGCACCCAGAAAGGACGAAATATTCGCGAAAAACAATTATGTAATTTTGGCATGCCTCAACCAGAGGGTTATCGTAAAGCTCTACGCTGTTTTAAACATGCGGAAAAATTTAATTTACCAATAATCACCCTTATTGATACTCCTGGAGCTTATCCGGGTATGGCCGCTGAAGAACATAATCAAGCTCAGGCAATAGCCTATAACTTATTTGAATTAGCTAATCTAAAAGTACCGATAATTTCAGTAATTCTAGGTGAAGGTGGCTCCGGTGGGGCTTTAGCCATTGGTCTTACCAATACCATTTTAATGCTCGAGAATTCAGTTTATTCTGTGATTTCTCCCGAAGGCTGTGCTTCAATTCTCTGGCGATCACCAACAAAAGTTCAAGAAGCCTGCGAATCCATGAAGATTACAGCTCAAGAGAACAAAGACCTAGGCATTATTGATGATATTATTGAAGAACCCTTAGGTGGTGCTCATCATAACTGGAATTTAATCGCTAAAACTACCCAAAACTATATTATTAAATACCTCGATAAACTAAATATAGAAAACGATATAGTTGAACATCGCACGCGTAAATTTCGTAAAATTGGTTGTTTTAAAGACTAGACCAAATTACTTTAATTTTCTCTTATTAGGTTTTACAGGACTTGCGTCAGCGTTTTCCAATAAATCTAAGTATTTAACTTTTAAGGTTTGGGCTATTTTATATTGACTGGTTTCTTTAGGAATCGCGTCTAAAGTTTCCAATGCATCTTCATATTTGTTTTGCCGAGCCAATTTTTTTGCCAAGGTAATATATAAAGAATACAATTGATTAATTTGTTTAACAGTTAACTTTCCCTGAGAATTTAACTGTTCCATATATACGCAACAATCATCAAGTTTACCTTGTGATAACAGATTATTAATTTCCGTATCATAAGTAATTGGCAGATTTTGCGAATTAAGAAAATTAATCGAATAATAAATCACCCCAGTAATTAGCATTAAAGAGAATAAACCTAAAATAATTAGTTTAAATTTACCTAATTGATTGTTGTCATTATATAATGGGACGATTTTCTTTTTCTTAAAATCGTTGGGATTAAAACTTTTTATATTGGTATATTTGGAAAGTTCTTTATTCTCCGTAAATTGTTGTTGTTCACTAACCTTAGACAACTCTTCTAGTCGCTTCAAGGCTATGTCTTTAGCTGATAACTGATTATTATTTTCAGGTGGCGCTATACTATCAGCATTTGTTTGACTAATTTCAACGTCATTAAATTGCGCTAAATTATCGTCAACTTGATTGTTAGTTAAACTATTAAATTGATCTTGGTTTGGCTCATTAGCATCAGCAGGCTTGTCAATAGGCGCAATCATAGTATCCCAGCCAGGCAGATTACTATAACTAGCATTAGCTGGATCATTAGTTAAATGTTTAGCAATTTCTTCAGGTCTAACATTTACTTCTTTATTAAAAAAATTATGTGGTGGACTAGCTTGAGACCCGGTTGGCTGAATTATCTTGGTTTTTGCTGAAATCGACTGAGCTAACGACATGTCATTGTCTTTTAAATTAATAACTTCAATTAAGGCCTCCGCAACTTCATCCATATTTTTATAACGGCTGTTAGGATCTTTAGCCAGCATTTTATCAATGATAGCTTCTAACTGTGGAGGAAATTTAACATCCAGACCCATTTGGTTTAATTTTGGCGCCGGGTTAGATAAATGCATCGACATAACTTTGACAACTTGCTCGGATAAAAATGGTACTTCACCAGTTAACGCTTCGAAAATAACTATGCCCAATGAATAAATGTCACTAGATGGGCCAACCCTACTATTTACGCATTGTTCTGGACTCATATAAGTTGGCGATCCACAAACTGTTCCGGTTTTGGTTATTCGATTAGATTCAGTTTCTTCCTGGGCTATCCTGGCAATACCAAAATCAACTAAAATAGGAAAGAGCGGATCTTCACCACGTTCAACTAAAACAATATTTTCAGGTTTGATATCTCGATGGACAATATTATGGCGATGCGCTTCGCCAAGCGCCTGAGCCACCCCCACAAAAATAGGCAAAGCCATTTTATAGTTTAAGCGTTTTTGATCAATAATTAAGTCAGCTAACGAAGTACCCTGCAAATAGTCCATGACAATATAGGGGCGGTTTACTTTTGGTATAACACCAAAGTCGTATATAGTTATAATATTTGGGTGACTTAAACGACTTGAAGCTTTAGCTTCCTGAATAAAGCGACGGTTAAACTCATCATCTGAAACCAAATAATCATGAAGAATTTTAATGGCAACTTCCCGGCCAATAACCTCTTGATAACCCTTATACACTGATCCAGCTGCACCTTGACCAATTAAGGATTCAACTTTATATCTACCATCTAAAACCAGGCCAATAATAGGATCATCACCAATCAAAACTAAAGAAGAACCATCTTTAGGACAGGTCATCAGATTTTCATTAGATTGAAAGTTGCAAAATAGACACAACTTCATGGCTTCACATTAATATTACACAAGGGGGATAATTTAAAAAGTTATATTATTTATTTTAGTTAAACTTATTATAGTAATAATTTTATAATACTATAATTGTGCAATAAAAGATTAAAATTTTAATCCTTTCAATTTTAACTATTGACATGAACTTTCCTTAAAGTGGAGATTTAGAATGAAAAGCCCATTAATGTTAATTTTCTTAACTGTTTTTATTGATTTAGTTGGTTTTGGTTTAATCGTTCCGGTTTTACCTACCTACGCTAAAGAACTTCATGCCGATGGATTAATGGTAGGAATTGTCATGGCCTCATATTCACTTATGCAGTTTTTCTTTACCCCTATTTGGGGCAAACTTTCGGATAGCGTAGGTCGCCGTCCAATTATTCTCTTAAGTTTATTAGCTTCAGTAATTGGCTACTTAATCTGGGGATTTTCTAATTCTTTGGTACTGTTAATTCTCGCTCGCTGTGTAGCTGGGGCTGGTAATGCTAATATTGCAGTAGCGCAAGCTTATGTAAGCGATGTAACAACTTTAGAAAATCGTGCCAAAGGAATGGGGGCAATTGGCGCTGCTTTTGGCTTAGGCTTTGTACTAGGACCAGCTATCGGTGGCTTTTTAGCTGGATTTGGCATCGCCAAAATTGGTTTTGCAGCTGCATTCCTAAGTTTAATTGACTTAATCTTAACTTTTTTCCTTTTACCTGAACCTGAAAAAAGATCTAATGCCGGCAAGCAACGTTTTGATCTTAAGCCTCAATTTATCATCGATACAATTAAGAATCCGAGCTTACAAGGCTCATTACTGATATTTTTTATTTCAACTTTAGCCTTTGCTAATATGGAAGCTACTTTAGTATTACTGACTAGTTTAAAATTTGGTTATACGACCAAAGCTAACAGTTTTATGTTTACGTATGTAGGGTTAATTATTGTTTTTGTCCAAGGTGGCATGATTCATCGTTTGGTAAAAAAATATGGGGAAAAAGTTTTGGTAATTTCGGGCTGCGCAATTTTAAGCTTAGGTTTACTACTAACTGGCTATGCTAGTAACCAAACCTTTCTATACATAGCTTTAGCCTTACTGGCCATTGGCTCAGGTATTAACACTCCGGCCAATCAAAGTATGCTTTCCAAATTAGCTCCAAGCGAAAACACTGGTGCAGTTTTAGGAATTGGCCAGTCATTATCTACATTAGGACGCATTTTAGGGCCAGTTATTGGAGGCTATGCCTTTGATCATTTTGGTGTCAGTGTTCCTTATCTAATTGGTAGTTCAGTTATGGTTATAGCCTTTACCATTGCCTTAAAATTGCCAAAATCAATTAATTTAGCACAAACGGTATAAAACAGAATTAAGAGGTTTAATATATGAATTTTTTAATATTGGGATCGGGTAAAATGGGTTATGCATTAGCCTACGACTTAATTCGTAGTCCTAACGTCGAAAAAGTTATTCTAGCGGATGCCAACACTAAAAATTTAAAATCTACAACCAAAATATTGATTGACAAAAAAATCATACCGGTAGCTCTAGATATAAATAATGAAGCTGAAGCTATTGAACTTATGAAATTTGTTGATGTCGTAATAAGTTGCCTGCCTTATAATTTAAATCTTCAAGTATCAAAACTTGCCTTATTAGCCAATAAACACTATCTGGATTTAGGTGGTAATGAAGAAGTCCTCAAACACCAATTTGCCTTAAATGATTTAGCCCAGAAAAAAAATGTAACTTTAATTCCCGATTTAGGTCTGGCTCCTGGACTTGTATCATTAATTGCTCTAGCTACTGCTAACGAATTAACTGATCTTTATGAAATAAAAATAAGAGTTGGTGGCATTCCTCTTGAACCAGTTGAACCACTCAATTACTGCAAGCTTTTCTCCTTAAACGGCTTAATTAATGAATATGTTGAAGATTGTGCCGTAATAAAAGATGGACAGTTATTTAAAATACCGTCTTTGACCGAATGTGAAATTATTGAATTCCCCAAACCATTTTCCCAAATGGAAGCGTTCTACACAGCTGGCAATGTAAATAATCTGTTTGATATTCTTAATGGTAAAATCAAACATTTAAACTATAAAACCATAAGGTATCCTGGCCATTGTAATCATATGAATTTACTAAAACAGCTTAAATTAATGAGTAGCGATCCGGTTAAAGTCAAAAAACATAATGTTATTCCCCGTGATTTGCTGTTAACATTGCTTGAAGATGCCTTGCCCGAAAACCAGCCTGATGCAGTTTTATTACGTGTCAATGTAATTGGCGTTAAACTTGACAAACCTTGCGAAATCATCTGGGAATGTATTGATTATGCTGATGAAGTTAACAATATATCAGCAATGATGCGCATGACAGCCTACCCAACTTCAGCCATTGCCCAAATGCTAGCCCGTGGTGATATTAGTCAAAGAGGTGTCTTGAAACAGGAAGAGTCAATTCCCTTAGATATTTTAATTCAAGAATTAGAAGCTCGTGGCATCACTATTACTAGATCTGAGAGAATTCCGGTATTAGCCTAAATGAAAATAAAATTTATTATTGTATTAATTACTAGCTTGTTTGCATTAACAAGTGTTAATCAAGCCAGCTGTAAGATAGCTAAGCAAGGAGAAAGCCATATGTCGAAAACCCATAATACCCAAACTACAAACTTATTAGATACTTATATTCAAAATTCAAAATCACGTTATGAAAGCATGTTAGCCCAATTTGTTAATATTCCATCAGTGTCCATGGAAAACACCAGTACAATAAATACCAACGACTTTTCATTAGCCTTTTTAAGTGGTATTGAAGACATTGATGAAAACGCTAAAACGCTAAACCCTATGTTAAAAATGGCTAAAATAGCCAGCCAAGCATTAACCAATGCCGGATTTAAAGCCAAGGTATATCCTACGAAATTATTTCCAGTGGTAACCGGTGAATTAATTCAAGACCAAAGCTATCCAACAGTATTAATTTATAATCATCTTGATGTACAGCCAGCTAGCGCCAGTGAATGGGCAAGTGAACCATTTAAAATGCAAATTAAAGATGATAAATATTTAGGACGTGGCACAACTGACGACAAGGGACCAGCTTTAGCCGTGTTATTTGCTGCTAAATATGTTAAAGAACATAAAATACCAATTAATATAAAAGTTTTATGGGAATTAGAAGAAGAAATTGGTTCACCTTCATTTGAAGCATTTTTACAAGAAAATAAGGCTAATTTTAAAACTGATTCGATTGTTGTATCCGATACAATCTGGGTCTCACGCAACAGCCCGGCTGTTGCCTATGGCTTACGCGGACTCCAAGGAGCCACCATTAAACTTACTACTGGGGTAAAAGATATTCACTCAGGCACAACCGGTGGCTTAGCCCGCAACCCTATTGGTGAAATTTGTGAAGTAATCTTTGACTGTTATGAACCCAAAACTGGTCATGTTAAAATCCCCCACTTTTATGATGATGTTAAAGAGCCAAGCGAAACTGAGATTGAACATTTTGTCAATTCGGGATTTACGATTGATGGCTTTAAACAAGCCAATGAGGTTAATTCTATTCGAACCAATAATACGAAAGAAGCTGTTTTACGTTTATGGGCCAAACCCACCTTTGAAATTCACGGGATTAAAGGTGGCTATATTGGACAAGGTATTAAAACAATTGTGCCCCATTCGGCTGAAGCTAAAATCAGTATGCGATTAGTGCCCAATCAAGATCCCCATAAAATATTTAATGACTTAAAAGCTTTTATTCATGAGCGCTGCCCTAATGCAATTGTCGAAAGCGAAGGAACTTTAATGCCCTATTTAGGTGATCTTAATTCTCCTTATATGAAAGCAGCTGCTAGTGCTATTGAAAATACTTTTAAGAAAGAAGCTGTTTTTACCCGCGAAGGTGGTTCTATTGGAGCTGCCGTTAGTATGAATAACATTTTAAATGCTCCTATAGTTTTCTTAGGTTTATCCTTACCTGAACATGGTTACCATGCCATTAATGAAAATTTCGACTGGCAACAGGCTAGTGGTGGCATTAAGCTTTTTGTCAATTATTTTGAACTTTTAAGTGCTGATAAATAATTGTCAAATTAATTAATCTACAAAATACCATACAAGATATATTTTTTTAATTACTTTCAATAATTTACCATTTAATTAAACAGGCTCCAGCTGTAAAGCCAGCACCCATCGTAGCTAATAGTAATAAATCACCACGAGCCAGCCGATTAGTATCAATTGCCGTTTTTAAGGCTAAAGGCAAAGTACCAGCTGTAGTATTGCCATATTCACCAATATTAACAATTACTTTATCCGGATTAAAATTCATCTTGTCGGTCACATAGTCAATAATACGTTTATTAGCCTGATGGGGAATAAATACGTCAATATCGTTAGCCGTCAAATTATTTCGTTCAAGAATTTTGTTACAGACCTCAGTCATTTTTCGAGTGGCAAATTTAAACACCGTTGCCCCATCCTGGTGAACATAATGCATACGATTAGCCAGGGTTTCATTGGTTGTTGGCCTTAAACTACCACCAGCAGGAATACACAAATATTTGCCACCAGAGCCATCAATTTCATGAACAAAATCTAAAAAGACCCCATCATTTTCAAGGACAGATGGCTGAATTAAAGCAGCACCACCACCATCGCCAAAAATAATACAGGTTTGTCTATCAGTATAGTCAATTATGCTTGACATAACATCACAACCCGCAACTAAAACATTTTTATGGGTACCATTATGGACAAATTGAGCAGCTACTTGAAGCGCATATAAAAAACCGGAACAAGCTATTGACAAATCAAAACCCCAAGCATTTTTGGCGCCAATAAGGTCCTGAACCAGGCAAGCCGTAGCCGGTAACATCATATCCGGGGTAATTGTAGCAACAATAATTAAATCTATATCAAGTGGATTAGTGTTCGTACTAGCCAGTATTTCCTTACATGCGGCAGCAACTATAGTTGAAGTAGTTTCGCCTTGCTTAGCTATATGACGCTGGTGAATGCCAGTTCGCTCAACAATCCATTTGTCATTAGTATCGATTATTTTTTCCAAATCAAAATTAGTCATGACATCAGCAGGGACGGCACTTGCTACAGCTGTAATTTTAGCTAAAGATTTATGGATTGATTGCATAAAAAAAACAAACCTTTTATATTAGCCAGACAATAATAAAATTAAATTTAAAATTTTAACAAAAAAAAGTTAATATTAATTTTTATACTAAGTCATTTTAAGCAAAAATAAATAAAAAAAATCAATAATTTATTATTAATTTTTTCATTCTAGCTTTATTAATTAATAAAAGAGTTTAAATTCTACTAATCCTGTTATCAATATAATCAATAATACTTAGATCCTTGTTTCTATTAGTCACTAATTCAGAGAAAATTAATGACTAGTAAAATCTTAAACTAATTTTCATGTGCTGCAAAAGTTATTCCTACTAAACTTCAAAAAATAAGTTAAAATTAACTTATGAAAGCAATTATTACAAATAAGTCTAACTCTATTCAAGATTTACAACTTATTGATGATTACCCAATACCTACGCTTGAATCCGATGAAGTACTAGTAAAAGTTATGGCCGTAGCTTTAAACCGAGCTGATTTACTGCAAGCTTATGGCAAATATCCCGCACCCAAAACGGCCAAAAACCAGGATATTTTAGGGCTGGAATATTCTGGTATCATAACTCAATTAGGCAATAATGTTAATAATTTTCAACTCGGCGATCGAATCATGGGTCTAGTTCCCTGTGGTGCCTATGCCCAATACTTAAGCACCCATTCAGATACTTTAATTAAAATCCCTGAAGGAATGTCTTTTCGAGAGGCCGCATCAATTCCTGAAGCCTATATAACAGCATACGATGCACTGATACTTCAAAGCAAGTTAAAATTCAATCAAACGATACTAATATCAGCAATTGGATCAGGAGTTGGCTTAGCTGCTTTACAATTAGCCAAACTCTTAAATGGTACCGTAATAGGCAGTTCAAGATCGATAGCCAAGCTTAATCAGGTCAATTCATTTGGTTTAGATCATGGCCTATTAGTAACCGAGAATGATTTTGCTCAAGAAGTATTAAGGATTACCAAAAATCTCGGCTGTAATCATATTATTGAGTTAGTTGGTGGTAATTACCTGGCTCAAGATATAGAATGTTGCGCCCACCAGGGAAATATAGTCGTCATAGGCTTACTAGCAGGTCTAAATTGTCAAATTAATTTAGGTCGAATTTTAAGTAACCGCCTGAACATTTGTGGCACAACCTTACGCAGTCGCCCTCTAGCTGAAAAAATACAAATAGTTAAATCGTTTAATCAAGATATCATGCCTTTTATTGCCAACGCAAAACTCAAAACTTTTATCGACAAAACCTATGATTTTAATGATACCCACAAAGCTCTTGACTACCTAGCTAGTAATCAGTCATTAGGCAAAATTGTTTTAACCTTGGAATAATTGTCAGCTATTTTGAGCTAGTTAAAAGCTTATAAATAAAAAGTTAGATTACTTAGATAAAGATAGTTGAACTCAATATCAATTATTTTGAGTAATTTAAAATAATTTCCAGTCAAAAATAAAGTTACTATGGTAAAAATCTAAACTTATAAATCAGTTGTAAAAATGGTTTTTAAAACTGTAATTTGGAAATAGTAATATTGCCATTTTTATAAAACTGAATTTTAGTCTCTCGAGTAGCTAAGTTTAACGTAAAGGTAAGATTCCCATCAGGCAAGCCACTTGGCAAAACAACGCCACTACCTTTGATATTGACATCAAAAGGCATTCTTATTTCGATAGTTTTGGTTTTAGCCTCATCTTGAATTAACAAATAAGAAACCCCAATGGATTCCTTGCGCATACAATCGATAGTGATTTTGCTATTAAGCCTATGGGCTAAAGTCTGGCACTGCCTTAAATCGCCCACTAACATTGTGGCCACCTGGTACAATTCACGCTGTCCACGGGACAGTTCAAGAATTCTCCAGGCAAACAACGGTACAGCTACAACTAAACTCGTAAACAACAAAACTTCAATTTTTCGTAAAAACGGCCAGTGCAATTGATTTAAACTCCAGTTTAATCGATGAAACGATATTTAATTAACGCCCAAAGAGCTGAAAAGCCATCTATCCAGGTAATTTTTTTACCTTCTAAATAATCTCTACCATAATAAGATATTGGCAACTCGTACAATTTTACTTTTTGCTTCAAAACTTTAGCGGTTATTTCCGGCTCAAAATCAAAGCGATTGGATTTAATCTTCACCTTTTTAAATATTGACGACTTAAAAACTTTATAACAGGTTTCCATGTCTGAAATTGTTGAATCATAAAGCAGATTAGTTGTCAAAGTTAAAAACTTATTGCCAAAATAATGGGCAATTTTAAATGCTCGGGTAGGTTTGCCTCCAGAGAGCCTAGAACCATAAACTACGTCAGCTTTACCCTCAATAATTGGTTTAAGTAATTCCTTATACTCAGATGGGTCATATTCTAAATCAGCATCTTGAATAATGACCAAGTCACCAGAAATATGTGCTTGCGCAGTTCTGATTGCTGCACCTTTGCCCTGATTGACATCATGATAAATTATTTTCATATCAAAAGGTGCTTGGTCAAAATCTTTAAGAATTTGTGTAGTACCATCGTTAGAACAATCATCTACCAGAATTATTTCTTTAGTGATATCACCAATATCACAAGACCAAACTTTGGATATCACTTCGACTACAGTATTTTTTTCATTAAATACAGGAATTATTATGGACAGTTTTTGCATTATGTTATCTTTTCAAACCAACTGCTAAATTATGCGCTAAATTTTCAAATTCATCAACTAATGGTTCCAATTCATTTATATCATACTTGCGCTGTAATGCCTTAAGAATCAGTAAGTCGGCAAATTGTGGGTTTTTCGGCAATAAGGATCCATGCAAATAAGTCCCATAGACATTTTTATAATTAGCTCCTTCAAAACCATCGCCACCATTGTTGCCCGCGCCTAAACGAACTTTGCCAATCGGCTTCACTCCGGCAGCTAAATAAGTTTTACCCGAATGATTTTCAAAGCCAACCAATGTCGACTTGTCAAGCAATTCTACTACAACATTACCAATCATCCGGGTATACGATGCTTCTGTATAAGCATCAATAATAGATATACCCGGCAATTTATCCCCTGCATGCGGCTTATAGTAATGCCCTAATAACTGATAGCCACCACAAATAGCTAGAATTACCGCATTGTCATTTACCCTATGTTCAAATTCAATCTTATATTTAGCTAAATCTTGAGCAATTACTTCTTGCTGTTTATCCTGACCACCACCAATAAAAAAAATATCAAAATCTTGACCAATAATCTCTTTGCAAGCTGATACCGAAACCAAATTAACATCGATAGAACGCCAACGACAACGATTCACTAGCGTAATAATATTGCCAATATCACCATAGATGTTTAAATAAGGGGCATAAAGATGAGCAATACTAATTTTCACTGATTAAATTTTCACTGACCAAGAAACTAATAACAAACTTAGGTAGATTTCCTAATACATTATATTAAAGAAATCACGAATTTAACTAGCCAAATTCTTATTGACAACCATCGGGCAAATAATTTAACTCATTAAAGTTAACGTTCGTGAACTAATAAATAAACGAATGCAAAGAATTAAAACTTTTTAATAATCGTCAGAAAGCAAATCAATTGGTGCTTTTAACTTATCGAAGTAAAAAAAATAAAAAAATCACTAATCAAGGGCTTTAAATTGATCGCCTAAATGGCATATTATTAATGGTATCTTATTAACTGGTCATCAAAATAAAAGGAGTGATATCAAGTATGAAAAAAAGGTTGTCCGTACTACTTGCATTTTTAGTCGCAATAGGTGCAGGAGTATTGTTTAACGGCCCTTTAGCTTATGCTGATGGTGGTGCTACAAATGTTAGCGAATTAACCGATGTAGTTGGAAACGAATGGGCTTATAACGCATTAAAAGAATTAGTCAATGATTCATGCCATGTATTAGTAGGTTATCCTGACAGAACCTTCAGAGGTCAAAAGTCAGCCACACGTTTTGAATTAGCAGCTGCATTATATAAATACGAACAATGCGTAGAAGAAAAACTTAGCAAAAAAGCTGATAAGGCCGACTTAGAAAAATTTGCCGCTTTGTTAGATGAATTCCGTAGTGAATTAAATCAACTCAAAGCTCGCGTAGACGATTTAGAAAAACGCATGAAAGCTGTTGAAGAAAAAAATATCGAACAAGATATGCGTTTAGCCTATGCTGAACGACAAAAAGGCTTCATCTGGGAAAGAGTTGTAAAAGGCACTTTAATCGATGTAAGAGATCTTGGTGTTGGTGTAGGTCGTGGTGCTAGAGCAGTTTACGAATACCTATTCTAAACTTTAACAAATATATCTAAAGTATATTTATGATAGGTCAGTAATAAGATTAATCCCGTCAAACCAATTGACGGGATTTAACTTATAAACAAAAGATCACTTGGCAATATCGAGTAAACCTAGTAATTTTATGTCCAGTCCATTTGCCCAAATCATCACTGATAATGATTTAAATTTTGCCTTAAATTTATGCAAACAAGCTGGTGAATTGGTTTCCAACTATTTTTATCAAGGTGTATCAGTTACCCTTAAAACTGATCAAAGTCCAGTCACAATTGCCGATCAAGAATGTGAACTATTAATTCGCAACCGGATCAAGGAAATTTACCCTGATGATGCTATTTTGGGAGAAGAAGGCGGGGATAGTTTTGGTCAAAAGCCCAACGCCATTCGTCGCTGGATTATTGATCCCATTGATGGAACTTATAATTTTGCCCGCAAAATTCCCCTGTTTTCAATTCTACTAGCTTTAGAAGTTAATGGCCAAATTGAACTAGGAATTATCTATAATCCAATTCTAAACGACTTATACTATGCTAAAAAAGGCCTCGGTGCCTATAAAAATAGTGAGTTAATTAAAGTCTCCCCATGCAGTAATCTTAATTCAGCGCTATTTAATTTTGGCGCCATTAACCGCATTTTTGATCATAATTTAACGGCTAATTTTATCCAGCTAGTCAAAAGTACTTATCGACAAAGAGGTTTTGGCGATTATCTTAATTTTGGTCTAGTTTTTGAAGGTAAAGCCGAATTAGCCCTTGAAATTGGGCTTAAACCCTGGGATTTAGCACCGATGGCTATCATAGCAACTGAAGCCGGGGGCAAGTTTACCAGTTTAAATGGGGTAAATTCAATCTACGAAGGTAACTGTTTAGTTTCCAATAAAATTCTTCATCAAGAAGTATTGGCCATATTAAACTCAAAGTAATTTTTATATATTTAACAAGAATTACTTTAATTACCATATTACCCTTTATTATCGCAAGAAGCAGATTATATAATCCAAATAATCATATCGAAATTCCAAACCAAGAATTACCATATGGAATTATTAAATATTTATAATTGCAAATATATATTTTTCTAATAATATTATTATGTTATGAATAAAAAATATCCCTGGGATTCAATTCGCGCCCGAACAACTTTAGCAATGTCTATAACCAGTTTAATTCCCATTATTCTGTGTTATATTTTTTTCTTTGAACGCAATAGTTTAAATATTTATGAATGTATCTGGTATTTACCACTTATACCCATTTTAATTGTCTTTAATTGGTATTTTGCTGGAGTTATTTTAATGCCGGTTAATCAGCTTTTAGATTCCATAACTAATTTAGCCAATCTTGATATACACAATAGGGTCGAGTTAAATCCAGCCGAACCAACTGAGACTCAAGAATTAGCCAATTCATTCAATAAACTTTTAAATCGTCTGGAAGAATCCTTAAATATTCAATGTCAATTTGTTGCTGATGCAAGCCACGAATTAAGAACACCTTTAACTTCAATTCAAGGTTATACTAAACTATTATTAAGACGAGGAAGTAATGTTGACGCTAAACTAATGGTTGAAGCCCTTCAGACTATTTCTGATGAATCGGGACGTTTGATCAGACTAGTATCAGATTTGCTACAGCTAGCCAGAGCTGATGCTGGTCAATCAGTTATTAACCAGAAAACCGAATTTGATTTACGTCGCGTATTCCATACCGTCGAAGATACAGTAAGCGTCCTTGCACCAGAACAAATTGAAATTAAATTTGTGATACCAGATGAACCAATAAAAATTGTTGCTGATGAGGATAGACTTAAACAAGTATTTTTAAATCTCACGCAAAATGCTATCAAAGCGACACAAAGTGGAGGCAAAGTAACAGTAGCTTTGCGAGTTGATAACAGCGAAGCAATAGCTCGAATTATTGATACAGGAATTGGTATTGCTCCAGCCGATCAACAACGTATTTTTGACCGCTTTTACCGGGTTGAGCGATCGCGCACACGAAGCAAAGGTTATGGTGGTGGTACTGGCTTAGGGTTAGCAATTGCCTTAACAATCATCAAAGCTCATGGGGGCGATATTGAATTATCTAGCGAGCTTAATAAAGGCTCAACTTTTACGATTAAATTACCCTTACCGGTTAAAGTCGAAAATACTCTTACGAAGAAAATAACCCTTGATTCAGTTAAGGATCCGGTGCTAAAAAATCTTTGACCATCAGACCTTTTTCTTTAATTGATCGGGCAATTCAAAATAATTATAAGCTCGGCCAATGAGCCAAGAGCTACCAACCAAAGCCAGCCTTAATTCCGGTCCATCTACTGGCATAAGTGCAGCAAAACTCATCGTAGCCGCATCTAAATTAGTTGAATGAAGGACTTCTTCAATAGCTTTATGTGATGCAGCTGGAACGCTTAAATCGAGAAGTTTTCCGCCAAGCATAACACCAGCAGTCCAAGCGATTTTGGTTTCCATACCACCCGGAATTACTGCCCCCAGTGGTAATAACAATAGACCAGCACTCCAACTACCATTTTTTGATTCCAAGACCGTATTTAAATAGTCATTGGCTAATACTTCAGCTATATCAAAAGATGCACCTTTAGCAAAATGCTCAAAAATACCAGTGCCACCCCAGAATTTACTAGCATTAGCTAATTCTTTTTCAATTTGACTCATATCAACCACTGTAGCCTGACGATCTTCAAACAGCTGAATTTCTGATTTAGTAAATAATTCAGGGTTACTTTTAAGTTCCAGGCTTAATTCTTTTAATTTTAAAGCACCAGTTTTAGCATCCAAAAAATCTGTTGATTCTAAAAAACTCTGTCGTGACTGTAACCTGGATAATTCATTGGTAATATTAGTATCAGCAGAATTAGCACTAGCTTCTTTACTTAAAGTACTTATATCAAGCTTATCCCGGGTTAATATACTATTAATATTGTCATTTTCACTACTCAAAGTAACATTACGCGTATCGAGCCTATTCTTTAAGAAATGCTTCGGATTAAAATGGTCCTGATACCATTTAGCAATTTTGTAGGCACTGGATTCTTCTGGATATTTGGTTATAACCATATCAGCTAATTTGCCTAAGGTAAAAGGCGTGGGTCCATCACTAATTACCCCGCCAATACCACCAATAGTACCTTTTCTTAATAATTCCCATTTAGAATCACTTACCTGTTGATAAAAAGAACTATTAAAGACATTATTACTAATATCTTTTATTACGTTATTACCTGAATTTGCGGTTTTAGCTTGAACGTCATTAACCGGAATACTTTTGGGTAAAGCCGAATTTACTCTATGCCCATTAATTCTAGCAATTATATCGCTTGTGGATAAATTAGTGTTAGCTCTTAATTGGCCAACATTAAATGCCGCATTATGCAATAGCTTATTTGGTTTTTGTTTAAGCGCAGTTAAATCGGTAAAAGAATCCATCATTATTGCCAAATTAAAGGTATATCACATATATATAACATTTATTAACGTTACTTTATACTAGGGTAAATACGAAAAACTATGGGGTAATCACCATGGTTCATTTTTAATTACTGGTCTTACTCGTATTTCCTGATTTAGCATCAGTTGATTCAGCTTTTACCCTATTTGGGATTAAATTTCACGCTTTTTCGGACTGGTTAATTTAAGCTATCAAATAAAGTCAATTGAATAACACTTACACCGCCACTATCCTGTTGATTTTTGGTTTTATTTTTATTATCCAAAATAGATGCTGCTCCACTTTTCTTTTCCATTTTAGACATTAAAAATTTAGCCCTGGCAATAATCGAATTTGGCAAACCAGCCATCGAAGCCACATGAATACCATAACTTTTATCAGCACTGCCTGGAGCAACTGTATGTAAGAATTCTATTTTGCCTCCACTTTCTGCCACTAAAACCTGAAAATTTTCAATCTGAGGATATAAGTTACTTAAAGAATTTAATTCATGATAATGAGTAGCAAAAATCGTTCGGGCTTTTACATCAGTGGCTAAATATTCAGCCACGGCAAAAGCAATAGCAACCCCATCATACGTGCTAGTTCCTCGACCAACTTCATCAAGTAAAATTAGCGACTGTAAAGTAGATAAAATACAACACTGTGTAGTTTCGCTCATTTCCACTAAAAAAGTAGATTGACCAGAAGTCACATCATCACTAGCGCCAATCCGAGTGAAAATCCGATCGACTAGACCAATACGGGCTTGTTTGGCACTAACAAAACAGCCTAATTGAGCTAAAATAACAATGTGCGCAGTCTGCCTTAAATAACTGGACTTGCCGGACATATTGGGTCCAGTTAGTACCATTAGCTGATTAGCTGGGCTTGCTCCAGCTAACAATAAATCATTAGGCTGATAAGTGCCTAAGGGTAACATCGCTTCTAGCACAGGATGTCGACCAGCTTTAATATCAAGCATCAGCGAATCATCAACTATTGGTTTTACATAATTATTTTGCTTAGATACTATTGCAAAAGCTAAAAGCACATCAATAGTGGCAATTTTTCGTGACAGTTCTAGTAATTCACTACCAAAGTACTTTAAATGATTCCTTAGTTCAATAAATAAATTATATTCTAAATCACAGGACTTATCCTTGGCTGATAAAATTTTAGTCTCATATTTTTTTAATTCATCTGTTATATAACGCTCTCCATTAGATAAAGTCTGTTTGCGAACATAGTTAGCTGGTACTAATTTTTTAAATGAATTAGTAACTTCAATAAAATAGCCAAATACGCGGTTAAAGGAAACTTTTAAATTTTTAATACCAGTTTTTTGAATTTCACTAACCTGATATTCACTAAGCCATTTTTCACCACCATAAAGCAAAGACCGCAATTCATCAAGATTTTCATTATAACCATTTTGAAAAATATTACCATCAGTAAGCTCTCGTGGAGCATCTTTAGCCACGGCAGTTAAAATTAAATTAGCCAAGTCACTGCTAAACTCACCAACAGTACTTAATTCTTTTAAATAGTCAGATTTCGCTTCATCGTATATAGTATTTAAGAAATCTAGTTTTTTTAAGGACTCAGCTATAGCTAAAAGGTCTCGAGGATTGACATTACCTTGAGCCAATTTAACACTTAACCGTTCTAAATCATTTAATTGATTAAAGGCATCTTCTAGTCCAGATTTCATCCTTTCATTATTCAACAACTCTTCCACCACACTTTGGCGTAATTGAATTTTAGTTAGGTTTTTTAACGGTTTTACCAGCCATTTACGTAATAATCTGGCACCCATAGCTGTTTTAGTTTTATCAATCGCCCACAACAATGATCCTTGAAGTTTTTTATCACGCAACGTTTCTAAAATTTCCAGAGTGCTTTGGGTCTGATTGTCAATTTCCAGATTTTCCCCAACTTCATAACTTAAAATTCCTGGTAAATAGGGTAAGTTTTGACCATGAGTTTTTTCCAAATAATCCAGAATCACTCCACTAGCAATTGTTGCTTCGATCTTATGATTCAGCCCGTAACCATCTAGCGTCGAGACCTTAAAATAATCATAAATTCTTCGTTTGGCACGTTCTTCGTTAAAAGCGTATTCATGTAAGGTAGTGATTTTATATTTAGGATTATTCAGAAAAAAATCCGGTATTTCCCGAACCGCTTTTTCAATTTTCAAATCTTTATCAGTAGTTAAATAGGTTTTAATGATAATCTCTTTTGGATTAATCTTAATTATTTCCTGAATTAAATCATTTTCGCTAAGTTGCGTTGCACCAAACTGACCACAAGATATATCGGTAAAAGCTAAACCCCAGACATTCTTTCCTTTTACCAGGCAACATAAGTAATTATTTTCATTTTGGGGCAATAAATGAGACTCAATAATTGTGCCTGGTGTTAAAATTCTAACTACCGATCGTTCTACCGGGCCTTTACTTAACCCTACCTGACCAACCTGTTCACAAATGGCTACACTATAACCTTTATTCAGTAATTTGGTAACATAAGTTTCATACGATTTGACCGGCACTCCTGCCATTGGTATCCTTCCACCGGGAAAGCCTGGATCACTTTTACTGGTTAAGGTAATTTCTAACTCGCGTGAAGCCAATTGCGCATCCTTATCAAACATTTCATAAAAATCACCAACCCTAAAAAATAAAAAATGGTCTTCATGCTTTGACTTAAGTTCAAAGTATTGCTTAATTAAAGCTGTTGCCGCTAAATTAGTTGGATCATCAGTAATTGGATCGTCAGTAATTGTCAAAATAAAACTCCTAATATTAATTATTTAACTAGATTAATTAACTTTTATTAATCAAAACTAAATTAAGTTTATTCTTAACGAATATATCAATTAAAAATTTAGTTATAAAAACTTAGCCTAAGTATATAAATTTTATGATTTAATTAAACAAATTAAGTAAAATAAGTTTTAAAATTAATTTTATAATTACGAAGGTTGCCAATATGTCATATCATAAAGTATCAGTTCTAGAGTTATATTTTACCAAAGCAACAATTGCTATTTTGCCAAGCTTAACAATTTTCCTGTGTTCATCATTAGGCGTGATGGCTAAAGTTAACCAAACTGAGCCAAATACTCCCAGTAATATCGTAGCCAAAAAAAATGACCAAAAGACTAAAACTGATGCAAAAAACTCTAGCTCAGAAAGCAAAGTCAGTAAAGAAAAACCGGTAATTATCCCTAAAGATACAATCGATATTGACTGTGTGGAAATGGTCAATGATCCCAAAAAATACCTAAATAAACATGTGCGTTTTAAAACTCGGTTTTATGCCTTTACTAGTTTAGCCCTTGATTATAAGCCAGCAATGCGTTCTTCTAAAGATTATTTATCTATTTTAGTGTTACGTCCAGATTGTCATACCCCTTTATCCGAATTAAAGCTTGCCGTGCCAATGTCTAAAGACAATACTACTTTTAACAAAATGCTTGGGACTTTAAAAGATGGCGATAAGATTGAAATAGTCGGGACACAATTCTCTATGGCTCTTGGTGATCCTTGGGTCGATGTAATTGATTTAAAACGACTAGAACCACCTAAAGTTGATAAAGATGACGAAGAAAGCGAAGTAACTGATTCGGATGATTTAGGAAAGAAAAAGGACATTAAGCCTAAAGATAAAGATAAACTTCCACCTGAATATAATGGAATTAAGAAATAATTTTCAAGGAAATCACAATGTCAGTATCAGATAGTCAAGCACAATTGCAAAGTTTATTAGGTTCTTTTAATGGCCAGCATGGCATTATGGGATCTATGCTAATTGCAAAAAGCGGTGAAGTATATGGTTCATCCTTGCCACCCAATATTGATATTGGTACAATCGGAGCCTTAAGTGGTACTTTATTTGCGAATAACGATGTTTCTATTCAAAAAATGAATCGGGGACAATTACATCAAATGACATTATTGACGGATCAGGTAATTTTACACTTTTATCAAATTAAAGATTTTTTGTTAATGGTTATAACTTCTAAAGGACAAAGAATTAATCTTGAAGGACTTATAAAATTGGTTGAAGAACGAGCTCAACAAATCAGTCCCCTCTTACCTTAAAACTTTAAGACCGATACTATTGACATTCATTTTAAAAAATCTTATGTAAAAATTTTCAAAATGCTATAAAATTAAGTATACTTAATGAGTTTTGCTAATTCAATTATTATGATTAAATTTAAACCGTTAATAGTTTATTCATTAGTTTCTATATTTCTAACTAATCCCATTTTGGCTGCTCGCTATATTGACTTAGAAAATAATTGGGCACAAAAATATATTAATTTTTTAAGTGATGAAAATATTCTCCTACCTCAAAAGGATGGTCGGTTTAATCCAGACAAACCCTTAACTAGAGCTGATTTTGTGACCTGGCTGGTAAAATTATTAGGTTTAGAAAACGAGCCGTATCCAAACAAACCATCTTATAAAGATGTAAATCCGACTGACTGGTACTATAAATATGTTGAAATAGCCCGTCAGAGTAATTTGATTTCTGGCTATGCTGATGGGTTTCGGCCTTTACAATACATGACTAAAGGTGAAATGCTTTTAATTATTACTCGTTATCTACCCCAACCAACAATTAGTAGCAAAGAACAAGACGAAATTCTTGACAGTTTTACGGATAAAGCGCTGATACCGGCTTGGTCGCTAACAAGTATAGCTCAAGCATACAAAGATGGGATTTTAGTTAACTATCCCGATAGTGATAAAGTTAATGCTTTAAAACTTATAGATAAGGCCAATGCAGCTGCAATTTTTTATAAACTGGATCGTTATTTAACGAAACAAGAAATTAATAATGCCATTAAACCACGTAAGAAATTACCACCAAATTTAGCCCAAAATGATTTGCCCCCAAATTTTCCAAATCAGCATAATTATAATCAAAATAATTTCGATAATACTAATTCCAGTCAAACTAACTTCCCTAACAACAACATAAACAACCAATTAAATCAAGTCAATAATTCAGCTAATGATTATAATCAAAATAAACTTACGAACAACAACAACTTTGTAAGCCCGGCAAATAATAATTTTGCACCACCAAGTTATAATCCATCCGTCAATAACAATCAAATTTCCAGTGACAATAATTTTGGCCAAAGCAATAACAGCCAGTATGCAAATAATAACTTTGCCAATAGTAATACCAGCAATGGTAATACGCATAGTTCAAGTGGCATTTACCCGCGCAATTATCCACCACCAGCCAATCAGAGCAATAATAATTCATATCCCAGCAATAACAACTCTTACCCAAGCAATAATAACCCGTATCCAAGCAATAATAACCCGTATCCAAGCAATAATAACCCGTATCCAAGCAATAATAGCCCGTATCCAAGCAATAATAGCCCGTATCCAAGCAATAATAGCCCGTATCCAAGCAATAATAACCCGTATCCAAGCAATAATAGCCCGGCGATAAACTCCGGCAGTCCTAACAACTACCAGCCCAA
>JAKAZS010000119.1 GCA_021815785.1 bacterium | reverse complement strand
CACCAACAATTTACCGCAAGCCGATGGTATTAGATATTTTTCTTTTTGACTTACGGTGCCAAAACTATAAATTGGTTCTTGACATAAGACATGGACGCCAAGTGAACTCATAATCGGAATGGACTTACGAGCCATTACTTCATTAACGAGCGCAAAGCTTACATAATCGCCATCCTGACCACCATATCCAGGTTTAAAGGGTAATGAACCAAAACCGGTTTGGCAGGCTTTTTCAAATAAAGGATAAGGAAAGATATTATTTTGGTCAGCTTCAATGATACTGTCTACCGACACTTGACTAGCGAATTCAGCGGCCTTGATCTGCCAGTCTTTTTGTTTGGAAGATAAAGGAAAGTGGTCAGAAAATTTTAAATCTATGGTTTTGGTCATTATTTGCAACATTAAAAAAAATATGTATTATTATTAAATTATAATATGTTCATCGGCATAAAAGAAATTATTATATATTTAATTTATTTATATATTTATTTACTGCTGGTACATTTTAACTCTAACAATTGCCAAATTAATTTAAGTTTAATGGTTAATATTATTAAACCCCTCCATCTAGAAGAAAATGATTGTATTGGTTTAATTGCACCCAGTTCAGCTCTATTTAACCCATTAGTTATTGATGATCTTAAATTGTTTTTTGAGGCGAAGTCGTTTAAAGTTATCTTAGGTCGACATGTTTATGATCATAGTCTGGATTTTGCCGGATCGGCTGAACATAGATCTGCTGATTTTCATGAATTTATTGCTGACGCTAATGTTAAAGCCATTATTTGTTTAAGAGGTGGCAATGGAGCGGCCCGTTTATTGCCCAAACTTGACTTCAAGCTGATTAAGCAAAATCCGAAAATTATTATTGGTTTTAGTGATATTACTCATTTATTATTAGCGATTAATCAGAAGGCTAATTTAGTTACTTTTCATGGTCCAACTGGAATGGGTTTAAAGGATAGTGATTTTAATTATAAGATGTTTAAAAAAGCATTAATTGATAATCAGCCCGTAGGCAAAATTGTTAATAATCACCCTCAAAATATTTATGTACTTAGTGAAGGTGCGGCCAGTGGCTATCTAACTGGTGGCTGTTTGACAATTATTACTCAAGGACTTGGTACCGATTACGAAATTAATACTAAAGATAAAATTCTGTTTATTGAAGATATTGGTGAAGAGCCTTATAGTATTGATAAAATGTTAACCCGTCTTAAATTATCTGGTAAGCTCAATGATGCTTGTGGTGTTGTATTTGGTCAGTTTTTAAATTGTTACCCAGGTGAAAGCTCTCGTCAAAAGTCAATTAAAAATAAAAGTATTGAACAGATTTTACGGGAATTTTTTACGGGTTTTAATAAACCTGTTTTATATGGCTATAATTTTGGCCATGGTTCAAATAATATAACTATTCCGATTGGTATTAAGGCTAATATAAAGGCAAGTTATTGCCAAGAATCGTATTTTGAAATTAGTGAATGTGGTACTACTTAAATGATTAAACCGCTAAAACTTAACCCTGGTGATAAAATTGGTTTAACCTGTCCTGGTGATAGACCTTATCATCCTTCACAAATTGTTCGAGCTTTAAAATTAATTGAATTGGCAGGCTTTGAAGCTGTTTTAGGCCAGAATATTTTAAAGTCTGACGGATATCTTGCCGGATCTGATCAAGAACGAGCCTATGATTTAAATGTATTTTTTAAAAGCGCTGATATTAAGGCGATTATGTTTTTAACTGGTGGTTATGGAAGTTTGAGACTATTGCCTTACCTTAATTATCAAAGCCTTAAACTTAATCCTAAAATAATTATTGGCAGTAAGGAAAATACAGCGTTAATCTTAGCTATTCAAAAAATGACTAATCTGGTAGTTTTTTATGGCCCGCAAATTTTAGAAATTCAGCATAAGTCACAACTTGAAAATTTGGTCAGGTTTTTGATGGATAAGGAATTAAAATATAGTATTAAAGCTGGTCATGAGCTTTTACAGGACAGTAGTGAAAAATATTTTTATAAAATGGATTTTAAAAGTGATTTAACTAAGACTAATGTGACTAATTTACTTAGTGGTAAAAATATTCGTGCTGTATTATATGGTGGCAATTTATCTTCTTTGGTAAGTCTTATGGGCAGCGATTATATGATTGATCTTAATGATAGTATTATGTTTCTTGATGACGAGAATGAACGAACTGACATTTTAGATCGGCAGTTTACTTCTTTATATTTAGGTGGGCATTTGCAAAACATAAAAGGATTGTTATTTGGTGAATTTAAAAACTGTAACAGTAAAAATTCACCAAATTTATTCTCTGTTGAAGAATTATTTGAAGATTATATTCGTGAATTGAGTATTCCAAGCTGTTTTAATTTTAATTTTATCCAGGTTATGCCAATTGGTATTAAGGCTGAGTTGAATTTTTATAATGGTGAATTAACTTTTCGTGAAAAGCATTTTTTATAAAATTTGTCAAAATTATGGTTGAGTACGGTTTTGTTGAATAAAATTATTTATCAGGACTTTATTTGACTAAAATTTTTAACTCGCTAGAATTAGTAATATTAATGCGTGGATTAGGCGTTAAATCGTTTGGGTGATTCGAGTAATTGGCCTGGTTGTCATTAGACTGATTTGCAAAGGTGTCATAAGTGTTACTATAGTTGAATTGAGTTAACTCATTGTAATTTCCGGTACTATTAGGAGCAATTTGGTCAAAATTATAATTATTAACAGTTGAATTAGAATATGGCGAATAATTATTAAGGTTATAAAATTTAGACATTGAATTCATTATTAAATTTTCTTTGCTATGTTCAGCCGTTTTAAATATATCATTATTAAACCCTGGAGCAAAATCAATATTGGTGGTATTTAGATTGTTATTTAAATTGAAGACTGAATTAGACTTGGAGCTTTCATTAAGAGAGTTTAAATTAAATGATTTTAGTAAATTTGATTTTGACACAATAGTTGGTTTGATCAAAGTAATAGTTTTATCAGGTAAATTGGTTTGAGTGGTATTAAATTTTATGGTTTCAGCCTGAGCGGTTAAATCAGTAGCTAAATTAAAAGCTAAATAAAGGTAGAAAATAAATAAAATAGTCAGGTTTTGCAAATACATTTTTTTTAATTATTTGGTTAGCCAATCGAAAATTTAGCTTTCTGTTTAGCTGGTAATTATAAATACAATTAACTTAATGAAATATTACTAATCTCAGCTAATATAATTATATGCCTAAACTAAGTTAAATGGACTTATTGTTTAAGGTAATATACTAACTAATGAGGAGATTATTAAAGGTTTCTTCATTAAAACCAACTAACAAGGTTTTATTAATAATAAGGCTAGGAGCGCGCAAATTTCCTGTAGGACCAATAATAAGTTTGTTTATGGCTTGGGGGTCGGGCTTATCTTTGTTTAAATTTAGATAATCTACTTTTTTGCCTTTACAGGCGTAAATTTCATCAACTTGGGCTAGAACTAAATCGACTTCATTTTGGTGAATGGTATTTTTGCGTGCGTCAACCAAGGTTTTAGGCTCAAGACTATGACGGTTCAAGTAGTCCTGACTCTTTCCGCAAGTTGTGCAGCCATTACGATGATAATACCAATTAATTTGCTTAATTGTGCTTTTCATTATTATAATAACCTGAATTTATTTAATTGATTCGGCTTTATTTTTATAACGTTTTACAAAACGATCGACACGGCCTTCAGTGTCAATGATTTTTTGCTGTCCGGTAAAAAATGGGTGACAATTGCTGCAGATTTCTACGCGAACCTGAGTTTTGGCTGATCCAATTAATACTTCGTTGCCACAGACACAGGTGGCTACAATTTCATTATATTTAGGATGAATATTTTCTTTCATGATTAATTACCAAAATTCTAATAGTCAAAAAATTATTAAAACCAATCAATTTGATTAAATTAACATTCTATATGGATATTAACTTATTCTTGAATCACTTGGTTCAAACAATTATAACAATTAATTCGCGGTTTAGAAATAATTATTTATATATATTACCTGGCCAGAAAGGTTAAAATTTATTAATATTGCTTGCGGGGTAAATGATAAAACGGTCTTTTTTCAAAGTTTTATAAAGTTCAGACATTATTTTTTTGTTGACAAGTTGATTTTTTATTTAAAGCCAACATAAAATTTATATGTAAGGATATAAATTGGAACGAAGAATTTGTTTTGATAAATAAATTTTAGCTGGATAATTCTCGAGATTATCGATTATATAAATTATCGATTATACGTTTTAGGTTATTATTTAGGAATTAGTTTTAATGGTTAAAGCCGAAAATAAAGAAGTAGTTGAAGCTAAATTAGCAACTGAAACAGTTGAAAATATTTCAACAGCAATACCGCATGATAAAGCTTGTGCCTTGGCTAAGGAAAATTCTGCGCCACTTGCCCAAATTGATCAAAATATAACTCAAGCTAGTACTGTGATTAAGCCTCAAAAAGATATGTGGGATAAAATCTCAGCTCTAGCTCCTATTATATCCGGATTACTCGTATTTGGGGCAGGGGCTTATTTTACCTATACCTATAATCAGCAACAGTTACGATTAATGGAAGTGCAAACAATTGAAAAATTTATTCCGCATTTAATGGGGTCAGAAAAAAGCAAAAAAGCGGCAATTCTGGCATTATCTTTTTTAACTAATACTAAAATTGCCAGCAAATTTGCCTCCATTTTTGCTAGTTCCGGAACAGTATCAGCTTTAAAATCAATTGCCCAAACGGGGACTAAAGAAGAACAGTTATTAGCGAATAAGGCCTTAAAACAGGCTAACGACAATTTAGCCTTGAAAGAAGATAAATTAAATCAGATAGAAATGAAATATAAAAGTATTTTAGAGCAACAAAATAATAATGATAAGTCTGATTTAAAAGACACGTTAAAAGATTTGGAAACGCAGGCAAATTCTTATGAGAATAATAATCAATATGATATTGCCGAGGCCTTTGGTAAAGAGGTTTTAAGTCTAAAAAGTAGAATTTATGGTAAAGAAAGTAGTGAAATTGTTGAAACTTTAAGGTATTTAGCTAAGTTAAATGAAAAAAACAATAAATCCGAAATTGCTAAAGAATATTTAAATAAGGCTAATGAGATAGAGTTAAAATTGCAAAGTAATCAAAGTAATGCTGTTTTGAATCAACAAAATAACAGTGAATGAGGTTAGGCTGCTAATTTTAAACTTCTCATGCCCTGCTTACGCTAAATTCATTGCTTATTAATAGCACGGGCGAAGTCAGTGACTTCTTTTAGGTAGGAACAGGGAAGGGTGCATACATGGAAGGTTTTAGTGTAAACGTTCCAGGTTCCACACATTAAACAACGACGATTATCAATTTGGTAAATTTGATTCAAATAGTTTTGTTGGGGTTAATAATGCCAACACAATCGAAATATCAATTCGCATTTAAAAACAAAAATGGTTATTATTTAAAAATTTTATATTTTGATGGTGATGGCTTTGCGATTTGGTATAAAAAATTAGCCAAGGGAACATTTAAATTTCCCGATCTGGAAAAATATAATTGTTCTGGAATAGAAATTGATGATTCAACATTAAGGCAAGTCTTAGATGGCATAGAATTAATTAATATTCGCAAAAGAAATCGATTTAAAAGTGACATTGTTTTTGGAAATATTGTATAATGGTGGCTGTAAATATTTATGGCTACTATTTTAAGAATTAACAATGAATGCAGATTTTTCACAAAATAACCACTATCACTTGTGCCACCAATACCGCTACCGCTAGCCGTTAAACTATAAGTTCCACCTGAATAGCTGTAAGTACTTGGTGCTTGCGTTGCACCAATT
>JAKAZS010000043.1 GCA_021815785.1 bacterium | reverse complement strand
AGGTTGGCCATTATTACCATGATCCGAGCCAGCCGTTGGAGGTTGGCCATTATTACCATGATCCGAGCCAGCCGTTGGAGCTTGGGCGCCATCATTACCATTTACAAAATAAGGATAGCCTTGAGGCACTTTTTGACCATCACTGTTTAAAGCCTGTTGATATTCTCGTTGAAAATTAACGTCATTAAGCATCTGGGGATTCATTTGTGATGCTTCCATTAGTAAGGTAGTAGATTCACCAGTGTGTCCTAATTTAAGCATGGCTAACCCCAAATTAGCGCGAGTAAAACTAGGGGCTTGCTGTAAATAAGTAAGATCCATTTCTTCTTTAGCTAACTGCTTAGCTTGTGGTGAATTAGGGTCCTTTTGAATTTGAGCTTCAATATTACTTTTATACTTAGCAATAGCATTTTCATCTAATCCGTCTGCAATTTTTATGGCTTGGACATAATACTGATAGGCCTCTTTCATGCCTAAACCTTTATTGACACTTTCGGCCATATTTAAATTAATAAACAGTGCGTTAAACTGATTAGCTAAATTTGGATCCTGTAAAGGACTAGCATCAAACCCTTCTGCTTTAGCATTGGCCAACATAATATTATCAGCGTGAGCCGATAAATTTGGCGTCATACCATAAACTTCACGGTTTAAACTATTGTTACGTGAGTTATTAGCTCCATTCAGGTTAGACTCTGGATTATTATTAATTTCTCTTCCCATGATTCTTGTCCTTATTTATAGTAGTTATTAATTTTTGTGCTTTGTCACCTATTTAAATATATACAATATTCCCAATTCTTAGACTGGGAAAACTACGCAATTTAGGAAAAACTAATAAAATTTAATCTATATTAGATTAGATTTTTGAATAAATAATAAAAAATGAGATTAAATTTAATCTCATTTTTTATGTTTATTAATGATCGTTATCGGTCTTTTATTTACCTACAGTTTCTAGAGTTTTTACTTTTTTAGGTAAATTAGGAGCCAAATGCATATTCTGTCTAGCTTCAATAACTTTACGCGTTGGTAAAACAACATCTTTAGCTAAGCCTAATTTTTCAAACAAAGCAATTGCATACCAAGTAACATCTATTTCAAACCATTGCATACCATGCCTGGCTGATTTAGGAATGCCATGATGATTATTATGCCAGCCTTCTCCAAGTGTCAATAAAGCTACCCACCACACATTACGGCTATTATCATTACTGTCAAATGATTTGTATCCGTGATTAGGAAGGTGACAGATGGTATTTACAAACTGGGTGCTGAAAAACACCGTAACTGCAGCAATTACATTAGCTATCACCGCTATTGGTCCACCAATAATATAAAGCATTACTCGAAAAGCTACACAAGCAGCTATACATAATTGAGCTTGTGAAGCCGAATGGGTTAAACCAAGGGCCTTATAAACTGGATCATTAACCAAATCTTTAGCCTGACGCAATATTTCTTCATCAGTTTGAAACTGATGAACATTAGTCATCCAGCCAACTAAAGCATGCATAAAGCCATCCATTGGAGTATGTGGATCACCTGGTAAATCGGATTTTTGATGATGTAACCGATGAACCGAAACCCATACCGCTGGTGACCCCATTAAAGCCAGATAACCACCAGAACAAATAAGATAAGTTAACCATTTGGGTAATTTGACCGATGCATGAGTTAGTAACCGATGGTAGCCCAAAGTAATACCTAAACCATGATAGAGATATGAGGCTAAAAACCAAGCTGTAAAAGTTAAAACTGTCATTAGAGTTGGCGTCATTAAAATATGCAAAATTAGCTCCTTATTAATTATTAGGCTAGTTAATAACTTTAAATTAGTAATTTATTTATAACACTATTTATCAATAAAAAAAGTATTCTTGATAACTATTACAATTAAATACTTTACAATTATTTCAGATTATTAGATTTTACAAGTGAATTGTAAAAAATTTCATAGTCAATTTTAAAATTAGTCCAATGTTCAAAAGCCAATTTTCCTTGATAAGCAAGCATAGTAAGACCATCCATTGATTCAATTAAATACTTTTGGGCAAGTTTGATTGATGGTAAAACTTCTGAATTCTTAGAATAATTTAAGTCATAATATTTAACTTTATGACTTATATGCTTAAATAACGCTTCGAACCAAGGAGGCAAAATATTACCATAAACCCCAATCGGGCTTGCATTAATCATTAATATTGGTGAGTTTTGGTCTAACTTACGACCAAAATCAGCAAATAATGCGTCAATATTATTTAAATTAATAATTTCCAAAATTCCTGATTGATTTTTACCGGACATATTATGAGCAATATTTAATAATTGCCTACCTGATTCAATATTACGCGATAAAATATAGACTTTATCAAAATCCCCCAAATTTGCTAATACAGCTCGACTGGCTCCACCACTGCCAATAACTAGAGCAGTTTTAAGGTCTGGGTCAGTTAGCCAAGTATTACAGGCTTTACGGAAACCAAAAACGTCCGTATTACAACCATAAAACTCTTTATTTTCATATTTAATCGTGTTAACACAACCAGTAATCCGTGCCTGCGTAGTTAAGTTCTGACAGCAATTTTTAGCAAGAATTTTATGCGGAATGGTAATATTAAAGCCAATATAGTCTTGATTTTTGACTAAATGTTTTAAAGTAGTCTGAAAATCTAAATTGTTTACATCAATTAAATCATATTGACCTGGTAAATTTAATTCCTGCATAACCTGATTATGCATTTTACGGGACAAAGATTGACTAACTGGATGTCCAAGCAAGGCAAACTTTAAATATCTAGCCATAATTATTAATAATTAGCAGCCTGCCTTGTAGCCAAACGCATTCTTTTAATACCAGCCATACGTGCAGCTGTCATTATTTCCATTACGGCATTACTTTTACAATCGCCATCAGCATTTAAAGTAACAGGTAAGTCTTCATTATGGGCTTTTTTCTGGAGTTTGACTATGTATTTATTAATTTCATCAGGAGTTGCATTAATTAAATATTTACCATTAACAGCAATTTTGCCTTCTTTATCAATATCGATAGTTATACCTTTGGTTTCATTAACTTTTTTAGCGTTTAAGGTTTTCGGCGGTTTTATTTTCAAATCAGACTTATCAATTAATGGGGCAATTAATATCATGATAACCAATAATACTAAAAATACATCAGTTAACGGTGTGACATTTATTTCACCAAATTCCTCAAGGCTAGCCCCCATTGACATAAGTTAATTCTCCCAGTAATTAATTGTTATTAATGAACTTTAGATGGTTCATCCGAAGCGACAAAACTCAAAAATAACAATTTTAATAAAGCAAAATCATCATTATAGCCTTTAACGATATTAGTATAGGTATTATTAAAAATAACGGCTAAAATTGCGACGATTAATCCGTATCCTGTAGCGATAAGCGCTTTAGCCACACCTAAAACAACAATCGGAGTTCCGCCACCACTAGCTCCTAATTGATTCAAAGTAAAAATAACCCCAACGACTGTACCAAATAAGCCTAAAAATGGACAGGTGGCTCCAATAGTTCCTAAAATCGGTAAATGTTTTTCAAGTTTTCGTGTCACCAGGCCAACTGTAATATCAAAAGCTTTGGAAAAATCTTCTTTTTGTTCAGCTAAAAGTCTAACCCCTTCTTCGGCAACTTCACCAATAACTCCACCAAGCCGGCTACAAGTGGCCTGAGCCTTTTGTAATTGACCACTTTCTAATTCACGTTGTAACTGATGAATAAAAGATGTAACATCTCTTCGGTTTTTTTGGTAGTAAAAATAACGTTCAAAAATAAAAGCAACAGTTAAAACTGAACAGATTGTAATCGGAACTGAGGCAAACCAATCGTGAACCATGAATTCCATAAAATAAGTAAAAAATATGCTTTCCATTATATAACTTGATATCTCCTCAAAAACTAAACCCAATACAAAAATATTAAAAACGGCGGAACATTCCTCGGCCGCCACCGCCGCCGCCGCCACCACCGCCAAAGACGTTATAGTCAAAGGTAAATTGAATATCTACACTATCAGCAGAACCCGTTGGTAAAGTTCGAAACGGTGCCGAGTTTTGCACGGCTTGAATGGCTGCTTGATCAGCCATTTTAAGACCGGAAGACTTCTCTAGACGTAAATTAGATAATTCTCCGTTACGATGAACGGTAAAGATTACCACAACGCGTTTCGATTCTTCGCCTCGGGGTGGAAACCAATTGCGGCGTATGCGGCGTTGTAAATCTTTCATGTAAGGTCCAAAATCTGGTTCGGCTTCCGATTTAAGTGATGATGGGCCTGGTTTGCCATCAGCATCAGGATTACCTTTTAGACCTTCACCACTACCGCCACTATTACTTCCGCCACGAGCTAAAGATGGCGTTACTAAAGCTGGCCCAGAACTGCCACCAGAACTACCACCACCACGCGAGGCTCGAATTGGAGCGATGGGAGGTCCGCCACCAGAGCTAGTTGCTCCACCACCTTTGGTTCTGGAACCACCAACAGCTACAGGAACAGGTGACGGTGATGAATCACTTCCAGTTGAGGAACTGGCAATAGCATTTAAAGATGGGGCAAGGCTAGGCGCTAAGCTAGGTGCCTGACTACTGATTTTAGGAGCTGGCGAAATAGTAGGTGTACCAATATGAGGCATTTTAATTGGCGTGGGTACAGCTTGCGGTGTAGGCGATGGCGATGGTGATGGCGATGGTGTAGGAGATGGTCTTGGACTTGGCTTAGTGGGCGTCAACATACTCGGTCTTGGAGCAGCCTGGGGAGTTGGCACTGGCGTTGGCATTGGATGCGGGGTCGGGTGCGGGGTTGGCTTTTCAGCTTCATGTGCTGGAGCTGGAGTTGGCTTCTTTTCAGCTGCTGGTTTTTCCGCTGCTTGCTTAGGTGCTGGTGAAGCTGGACTTACTGGCTTAGTCGGATCATGTTTACCATGATTTTCACTGGCATGAGTTGCTTTACGTTGAGAAACAATTTTCTTTCGAGTTGGCGTTTGATCAGGAATAAATTCGATATCAGTTATCTGAATTTTAGGCAAAGGTGGTAAAAAGAAGAAAAAAGCTAAGATAAAACAGGTAAATAAGGCACAAAAGTGTAAAATATATGAACCACTAGTAGCTTCAGAAAAATCAATAACAAATTCAGGATACAAATTACGTTTAGAATGGAAACTAGCTTTATCATAGGCATCGCGCATTGCTAAACCGATAAAAACAATCACGAATGTCAAAAATATATATGATATGGGTGATCCTAAACGAGCCTGAGATAATGAATCAACCAAACCTTGATTGGGCTTCATATGATATTGTAAGCCCAAATTTTGCAAAGAACCCAAAATTTGGGAAGTGAATACCAAAAGGGAAAAACCTAATATATTTATAATATCAACCCACAAAAACAGTAAAGCTTTACGTTTTTCGCCTAGATATAACTGACCAAGACCCGGAATAATGGACAAAAACATTGCCATTGTGGGATCCTTAGTATTTGAATTTAATTTAGTATATGTAGAGGTTGTCATAGCGATAATATAATTTATAATACATTAATAATACACAATTTTCGGTGAATTTTGTTATTTGTTAAACTAATCTTTTGCTTAAACAGTTCATAATAAACCAAAATAGATATTGCTCAGACATAAAACCAAAAGTTTTTAATATAATAATAAAAACTAAAAAAGTATATCTATATAAACTGATTTAATATCACATCGAAAAATATTAAATTGCTTAAGAAATGGCATTTGGGTTTTAAAATAACTAATTATATTAGAGATATAGACTATAATTTCGCAACAATGTTCCTAAATGATTGGTAGTCAAATTAGGAATTTTCCATTCTTTCATAATCCTTTGATTCATTTTTATAATCCGATAAATGCTTCCATCCCTGATGTAGAATTAATTGATAGGCATAAATTTGTTCAAGCCAACGTCGTTCAGACTCTGGCAAGTCAGGTCTTTCCAATCGGCGTTTAATACTTCCGGTTATTTGCCGAGTTTCTTCAATAGCCCGTTTATAACTTCGCGGTTTGGAATTTTGCACAGCCGATAATTGAGTAACTTCAATAATGTTATCTGGTTCTAGTATTATTGAACTTTCAATATCATTAGTCTTTTCAATATTATCAACTTGATCAGGAGTTTTTTCCTGGAGATTATTACTTTTACTGATAACTTTATTGACTAAGGGATGGGCAATAACACTTCTTTGTTTGTCTTGACCAGTTTTTCGTCGCTCTTTGCGCTTAACCCGATAACAATCTAAACAATCTCTTAATTTAGGATTACTATGTTCAAAACCTTTACCACAAGTTTGACAAGTCAATGTATGCCTTGGTTTACCAAGATTATCTTCAGTTAAGCTCGCATTTTCAGAAACATTATTATCCAAATCATTTAAATTATCGTTAACCAATAATTTAATATCATCATCACCATTATTTTCGTTAAATTCAACAACAGTTTGAATCGCCGCCAAATTGTCATCAGTTGCAGTTATTTGAGTTGATTCAATACTTTCCAATTGCAATGTATCAGTTTGTATTTCATTCAGTTTGGCAACTTTAGTTTTCTTGCTCGGTTTTTGGGTATTGGCCAAAGTCGGAATTATTTCTTTGCTTTGACCACTTTTGCGATATTGCTCTAACATTTCTAAAACTTTAGCATTATTAAAACCTTCTTGATCCTTAAGTCGACGAACTTCTCTTAATTCATCCATAGCTTGTTTAGGCAGTATTTTAATTCCATTCTTATCAGTCTGCGTTTCAATATTAAATTCAGCTAAATACCTTCTAATTGTGACACTGGTTACATCTAATTCTTGGGCCGCTTCAGCAATCTTGGTACCTTCTACATTACTGGTATTTCTCATTTTTCCTCGTTTTTTGCCAGGCTGTGGCAAATATGTGACATTAACAAAATTTTAACTCTTCGATTTTGCTCATTTAGCAAATAATAAAGAATCAAATTACTAAAAATAAACTTTTAATGTATATTTTTGAAAGTTAGTAGGCATTCCTACTTATTTTATTTTATAATAATTGATATGAATATAGATTAAATTATTTTTATTTAATCTATATTTTGCTTAAAGTCTTAATATTCATTCAATTAATTTAATTTTGTTAAACAACGAATCACCAATTACTAACCAGTCACAAGACAAGCAGAAATGTTTAGCTTGTGGAATTGAGTTTATTGGCATTACTAATTGCCCTATTGATGGCTCAAAACTTGTTCCGGTTAGTCCTGATGAATTTCTAGGCAAAGTTATTGAAGGCAAATATGAAGTTGTAGCAAAACTGGGCACGGGCGGAATGTCCGTAGTTTACAAAGCCAGACAAATTCTCATGGACCGAATCGTGGCTATTAAATTTCTGGTTAATCAAGATTCTGAATCGCTACGGCGTTTCCAACTAGAAGCCAAATTAGCTTCTAGCCTATCGCATCCAAATATAATTACTATTTTTGACTTTGGTATTGCGAGCGAACAGGGCAAGCCTTTTATTGTTATGGATTATCTAAAAGGAATTAGTCTAAGTGAAATCATAAAATCCAGAGAATATCTTAATGAAGAAGAAGCTGTACCAATTTTTCTCAAAATAATTGATGCCTTAGCTTATGCCCATGAAAACTCAATTCTGCATCGTGACCTAAAACCAGCTAATATCATGATTTGTGATTATAACCAAGAGACCAAACCGGATCAACAAGTTTCCACAAGACAGTTAACCGGAGCCTCGGTAGTCCTAGATGGAAAAGCCTATCTGGTAAAATTAGTCGATTTTGGAATTGCCAAACTTATTACTGAAACGGATCAAGAAGAATATAAATTAACTAAAACGGGTGAAGTTTTTGGATCACCAATCTATATGAGCCCAGAACAATTTTTAGGCGAAAAGCTTGACAACCGTAGTGATATTTATTCTTTTGGCGTTGTAATGTATGAAAGCTTAACTGGTGCTTTGCCATTAATCGGCAAAAACCTTATGGACACATTAAACCGTAGATTAAGTGAAAAACCCGAATCATTTGCGCAAATTGACCCCGAATTAAAAGTAAGCCCATATTTAGAAGATATTGTTATAAAATGCCTCGAAAAAAATATAAATTTACGCTTTCAATCCATGCGTGATTTGCAATTAATACTGGAAAAATTTCATACCCACAAAGTCAATGATGTTAATTTAATAACTCAGAAAATTACTCATTCCCAATTTACAAAACTACCTTTAGCCAAACAAGCTAATAATCTTACTAAAAATAAAAAGTTACTTTTGGTTAGTTCAATAAGCATAGTATTAGTTTTAAGCATAATTATAATTGTTTATTTCCAATTAAATAAAACTCATACTATAGCAAATACACATAATAATGTGCTACCAATACCAGCAAATAAAAAAAATGCAAATCCCCAAACACTTTCTAAATTAGCCAAGGCTGATACTTTACTGGCAAAAGGTAAAATTAAAGAAGCCTTAAATATTTTTGAAGATGAATATTTAAATAATGCCTACGATCAAATTTCACAGAATAAAATATTAACTAAATTAATCGAAGTTGCTAAAGCCTATCAAATTATTGGAGATACCAAAGAAGCTATCAATATAAATAAACAGATTCTTACCAAGATGAATCTTAAATACGGATTGGCTAGTACAGCTAGTCTTGAATGTTTAACACGGCTAAATGAATTATATAAGTTAACCAAAGCTGATGAAGAAACTGACAAGTTAAATAAAGAAATTAATATAATTAATATTGTAACTAGTAGTATTGATGATTGTAATAAATTATTTATTTCAGCCCGATCGGCTCTTAATCATCACAACATTAATCAAGCCCAGCAAATAGCCAACGATGCCATTACTAAACTGAAAAATGCTTTAACGTTAATTAAGCAAAATTTTGCCAAAGATGATTTAAGTCAAGCTGAAATCGAAAATAAAATCGGCCAGTTTTATTATCTTAAGGCTTGCCCTAAAGACGCTTTAATCTGGCACAATAAAGCCCTAGATATAAGTACTAAAATCCCTAGTTTAGAAGCTCAACTAGAATCAGCCAAAGCTTATATTGGTATTGGTACAAGTTATTTTGGTCTAAATGATTATCATAAAGCTAAATCAGCTTTTGAACAAGCGCTTAATTTAAGACAAGCGGTTTTAGGCAGTCTAGATCCTGCTAATATAGAAATATTATCCTGTTTAAGCATTGTTGCTGAAAACGAACATAACCTTAATAAAGCCAAAAATTATTTAACTGAAGCCATAAATATCCAGACCCAATTTGACCCTAAAAATAATGAGTTAACTGTCTTAAAACATCGTTTAAAAAAATTAGGACGCTAAAATAATTAAATTTTAAACTTAGCCTAATTTATTTTCATTAAAATTTGCTTGAGCTTTATTATAGGCTGCCTTGATATGTTTTTTCGATACATGGGTATAAAGTTGTGTGGTAATTACGCTAGTATGTCCAAGTAATTCTTGGACGCAACGTAAATCGGCACCATTTTCCAAAAGATGAGTCGCAAAACTATGGCGTAAAGTATGAGGACTGATATTTTTAGACAAACCAGTCTGATTGAGGATTCTTTTCGTAAGTTTCCAAACAAATATTCGTGTCAAAGGTTTCTGGTTAATCTCAAATACATATTCGCGGTGATTACTTGGAAATTCTTTTAAGTATAATTTAATAGCTTTAATAGCATGTTTACCTATTGGTACGACCCTTTCTTTAGATCCTTTACCAAGGCATTTGATAATACCATGTTTTAAATCCAGATAATCATATTTTAAATTGACCAGTTCAGACACCCTAAGTCCAGTACCATATAATAATTCTATGACAGCTGTATCAAGGGGATTTTTACACGACAAAAAAAATAAATCAATTTCATCTTGACTTAATACATTTGGTAATTTACGAATTTTTCTTGGAGTCTGAATAAATTCATTTGGATCAAAATTAATGATATTATTAATTTTAAGATAATTAAAAAAACTTTTTAAAGAAGATAAATTTCTAATGACTGTAGCATTTTTTTTTCCGAGTTTTGCTAATTGAACCAGATATTTACTTAAACAATATTTGTCAAATATGATATCTTCAATTTCCAACCATTTGATAAATTGTTCAATATCAATTTGATACGATGATAATGTGTTACTAGATAAAGATTTTTCCCGATAAAGATAATCAATATAAAAAGTTAAATACTGTTTTAAAATTAACATAATGACTGATACTAAATGTACAACTATTAAATTAGATTGTGAATCATTATAGTGAATATGTCAATATTTATTAATGGCTTTCAGGCATAAAATCAGAATTATTATCAATTTGAGCAAGATAAGCTAGACGCTTGCGCTCAGCTTCAGAAAATGATGATGATTCAAGTGTAAGCAGTTTAAGCATTGACAACGGTATTATATGTTTTTCGTAATCACGATCATTAGGTTTATCTTCATTCCCATACGATTCAAGTTCGAGATAATCATGGCCAATTCTTAAAATACGCCCGATCAGAAAAGAGTGATCCACGAAATGAACCCTTACCCATGATTTATTATCAGCTAACTTTTCTAAACGCAATTTTAAATTCATAACCATAAAAACTCCAGTTTTAAAATATATAAGCTATAAGATTGTTGAAACTATATAAAATTAATGTAAACATAAGCCAATCGATAATATTACTAATTATACCAGCGTTGTCAAGAAAAGATATTAAAACTTTAATATTAATTACTTGACCATTAAACCGTATTTAATAAATTGATGGTACTGATTAAATTTGTTATATTATGGGTATTAAGTATTTGAACGAATTTTCTAAATATTTTAATAGGTTTTCCATGATCTTATGCTAAAAATCACTAGTCTTGTTTATATTTTTACAATTATTTTACTAACCAGCTTTAGCTGTAAAGCGGTGGCAAATGAAGACTGTTATATTCTAACCCAAAGAAGTCAGTCGATTGGTGATTTGTATTTATATGTATGTAAAGATGGCCTTAAGTTTTTTGTCCCTAAACGTAATTTTGGTATGGTGTCAAGGGCTCCGAATTGGCAGATAAACTTATTTAATGAATCAACTAAAAAATACTTTCAAACTACCATGGAAAAATATGCCGGTAATACTGCTGGTAAAATAGTCGCCTTTAAAGGCTATGATAATATCGGTAGAAAATGGCAAACACGGAAAAAAGCCGTTATTTGTAATTACAGTGCCCAAGAATATTGTTTGGAAAACTTAAGCAACAATGATTCGATATCGAATATTCGCAATCGAAAAATTAATAATTCAAATATACATGAAATTGACTATTGGGTTTGTGATCAAATTAGTATTAGTGATAAAATAGCCGAGATGTTAAGTAAGTTTTACGGATTACCCAATATTAAATATTTGCCTTTAAGACTAAATTATATAAATACCAAAAATGAATTAACTAATGTCTTAAATACCTATCGAATCACTAAAACACAAGCGCCAATTAGTTATTTTAATAGTCCTAATGGTTATCAGTTAGTAACTAATGAATCTGAAGTTTTACTCGACAACGATTCTCAGCAAATGCTAAAAGATCTAGCCAATGATTTGGGTACCACAGATCCATCACTAGCTAACACGTTGAGTAAAAAAATTAAATAATTATTTTAATGTTTTTCTATGAAATTTCAACTAAAACTATCACATAAAGGAATTATCTTAGTAAGCGTACCTTTAATTTTTGCGACAATTTTCTTGGCTTTTTTAACTTATTTATTGAATCAAGCTGAGCATGAAGTCGAAGCCCAAATTCGAGCTAAAGCTTTAGTAACCGAAGCCGGTAATTTACAAAAGTCATTTTATGATGCTGGAGTAGCTATGGCCGGTTATAGCATAACTAAAAGCCCATTATTTGCGGATCGATTTGATGCAATTTTAAGACAGATTCCCACAATTTTAGAAAGTTTAAATTCATTAGTTGGTGATAATCCTAAACAGCAACAGGTTCTAGTTGAATTAAAATCTATTGCCTATTCAGCTTTAAAAATTCTCAAAGAAGCTAAAAATGCTGTAGCTACTGATGAAATTGATATGGCACAAATGAAAGCTCGCAGTGTTTATAAACAGGCCAGGGCTCTTACGGATAAATTAAAAGTTACAATTAATGATTTAACGAGTGATGAATCCATGTTAGTTAATAAAAAATCCAATCAAATTGATTCAAAACTACAAGTTAAAATTTTCTTGGCTATAGGATTTTTAATTAACATAATTATTGCCGTTTTCCTAGCTTTATTTTTTAGTAAAGGCATTGGTAGTCGAATTGAAATTTTGACCGATAACTCAATAAGGCTTGCGCGTGGTCAGGAGTTAAACGCTCTAGTTTCGGGTAATGATGAAATTGCCCAATTAGACAAAGTTTTTCATGCTATGGCCATTAATTTGCAAGAAGCTATGGAAAAGGAACGCGCTATTGTTGAAAATGCGGCTGACGTCATTTGTTCAATTAATTCTGAAGGTAAATTTGCTGCGGTCAGTCCAGCCTGTAAAGAATTATGGGGCTATACCCCAGACGAATTAGTCGGTCGTAAATTTGTTGATTTAGTCCTTAACGATGATTTAGCCCAAACGATTCAATCTGCCCGCCAAGTTCGTCAAAGTAAGGTTACGACTTCTTTTGAAAATCGTACTTTTAAAAAAGATGGTAGTTTAGTCACCGTTTTGTGGTCAGCATACTGGTCAGAGCGTGAACGGTCCATGTTTTGCGTGGCGCATGATATCACACAGCGAAAATTAGCCGAAGAAGCTATTAAAGCTAGTGAAGAAAGAATTCGTACAATTATTGAAAACATGTTGGTTGGCTTATTAATTATAACACCAACTGGTTTTGTTGAAGCTGTGAATCCAGCAAGTGAACGAATTTTTGGTGTACCAGCTAAAGAATTACTGGGTAAACATGTTTTAAATTTATTTAGTGAATCTAAATTTATGAATGTTGATAATGAATATGATCGTAAACAGTTTTTAGAAACCTTCTTTACTAAATCTTTAAATCGTGTTGGTGAATTTGATGCTATAAAATTGCTTAATACCGATGAAGATTTCCCTGTGGAAATTTCGCTTACCGAATTTAATATCGGCGGAAATTTAAAATTTATGGCCAATATTTTGGATGTCTCAGAACGAAAAGAATTAGAAAAAATGAAAAAAGAATTTGTGGCCACTGTATCGCATGAATTAAGAACACCTCTAACATCGATTCGGGGATCACTTACTTTGTTATCTGTTGGTGCTTTAGGGGTTTTGCCTGAAGCTGTTAAAAAAGTGGTTGCAATAGCTGAAAGAAATACAATTAGGTTAATTGGTCTTATTAATGATATTTTAGACATTGAAAAACTTGAAGCAGGAAAACTCGACATGGTTTTTGACGATTTAGCCTTAAGTAATGTAATCGAGCGCTCCCAGGAATCGGTCAAATCGTTTGCCGAACAGCATGGCGTGAATCTAATTATGGCTCAAACTGATATTAAAGTTCATGCTGATGGTGATAGATTGGTTCAGGTTTTAGTTAATTTGTTATCTAATGCTTGTAAATTTTCACCTAAAGGTGGTAATGTCACGGTAGCAGTAGTTGATATCCCCAACTGGGTAGAAGTTAGAGTTATTGATCAAGGTCGCGGTATTCCAGCAAAATTTAAGAACTTACTGTTTCAAAAATTCCAACAAGTTGAAGCTTCTGATTCACGTAAAAAAGGTGGTACCGGCTTAGGCCTTGTCATCTGTAAAGGTATTATTGAACAACATGGTGGTATAATAGGAGTTGAAAGTGAAGAAGGACATGGTAGTACTTTTTATTTTAGAATTCCTAAAATTAAAGAACCTAGTGAAATAAATAAAATATTCCTCAAACAGGCTTAAAACAATGAAAGTATTAATTATTGATGATGATGAAGATAGTCGTTCCATTGCCAGGTTAAGCCTAGAAAGCCTGGCCAATGCAACTGTTATTGAAGCCAGCGGTGGTCAAGAAGGATTTGATTTAGCCAAAATCGATAAGCCTGATGTCATATTATTAGATTTGCTTATGCCCAATTTAGATGGAAGGGCGACTTTTCATTTATTAAGAAGCAATGCCAACACCGCAACTATTCCCATAATATTTTTAACTATCAAAGGAATCTTTGATGAATTTGATGAATTAAAAGCTAACAGTACTGTTTTAGTTGATTTGATTGTCAAACCATTTGATCCGACTTTTTTAGCTCAGCAAATTCAAAGAATTTTAATCTAAATATTATCGAAAATCTTTACGCTAAAATACTAAATAAAGGTAAAATAATATTAGTTGATTATATTAACGCTGGTAACCTTTATTTCTCTTTTTTGTAGGTGATAAATGAAAGTTTTAATTATTGATGATGAAGAAGACACACGCTCAGTAGCTAGTATGAGTTTAAGTCTTTTAGGTGGTTTAGATGTCATCGAAGCCGATTCTGGTGAAGAAGGTATTCGGAAAGCTTCAGTTGAGAATCCTGATGTTGTGTTACTTGACATGATGATGCCAGTAATGGATGGGGCAGCTACGCTTGACAAATTACTTACTAATGAATTAACGAAACATATACCGGTTATCTTTTTAACGGCTAAAGCCATGACATCAGAAATCGATCGTCTAAAGCGTTTGGGTGCAAAAGGTGTAGTAACTAAACCTTTTGATCCAACGATGCTGGCATCCCAGGTACAGGCTATTTTGGAGTCATAAGAAAAATTTATGCAGGCATGGCAAAGTTCATTTAAAGAAATTCAAGAACAGTATTTAAAAAATTCACGCGAACGGGTAAGTAATTTAATTGAATTACTTAGTTTGGTACATCAGGATCCGGAAAATTATCAGTTGTTGAAAAAATTAAGTCATCATTTCCATGTTTTGGCTGGATCGGGAACAATGTATGGATTTCCTAAAGTTTCTCAACTAGGTTTAGAAGGTGAGAAATTTTGTGATCAATATACAGCTAAGTCTTATTCAACTAATTTAAAGCCCATAAATGTTGAAAAACTCAAAGAAATTATTAATGGTATAGTAGCTAGTTTTGAACATTCTAGTTCTGGTTCAGGAAATACCAGCAGCAGCGATACTTTAAATCTAATTGGTAATACCCAGAAGAAAGCTAGTTCTAAAAGTATTATTTTATTTGTCTGTGATAATCCCGAAGAATCCATGCTTATAAAAGAACCACTAGCTAAATTACCGTGTGAATTAATCATAATAACCACTTTAGATCAAGCCTTAAATGAATTAAGAAAGAATAAAATTAGTGCTTTAATTCTTAAATTACCTCATATCAGTGGTGATGTGTATGATTTTGTCGAAAAAATTAGATCCCATGAAGTACTTAAAGATTTACCAGTTTTGTTTGTAAGCGATCGTGCTGAATTTTTAGATAAAGTACGTTCAATTCACTGTGGTGCTGATGGTCATTTTGATTTCAGCTTAAACCAACAGGCCTTTACGAACCGACTCATGCATTTATTAAAAAAACAATCACGTGATCCCTATAAAATCATGTCAGTTGAAGATGATATTGATCAAGCTGCATTTATTCGCGTATTTCTTGAATCGGTTGGTTACCAAGTTAAAACTTGCCCTCATCCTAAAGATTTTGAAAATACCTTATCTTCATTTCAACCCGATTTAGTACTTTTAGACGTTAATTTACCCGAAGTTAATGGCTATGAATTAGCTAAATATTTACGTCAGGATGAGCGTTACGCTACTTTGCCAATTTTATTTTTAACCACCGAATCTAAATTAGAGGCTCGCGTAGAATCAGCCTTATCTGGTGCTGATGACCACTTAGTTAAACCCGTTCCCCCAGCTTTATTATTATCATCGGTTTCAGCCAAATTAGAGCGATCGAGCTTTTTAAAGTCATTACTGCAAAAGGATGCTTTAACGCAATTATTAAATCACTCAGCACTTATGGAATTTGCCAAAAAATTAATTTCTAAGTCAACCCGAGCCAACCAAAGTCTTGTTTTAATCATGTTTGATATTGACTTTATGAAACTCGTTAATGAGAAATATGGTTTTACAACTGGCGATAGAGTTCTAAACAACCTAGCTAACCTTTTAAAAAAACGGGTTCGACAGTCGGATGTAGTTGCTCGCTATGGTCTTGATGAATTTGCCATTATTGCCGAAGGTATTAATCCTGAAGAATCATTAGCCTTATCGAATCGTATTGTCAAAGAGTTTTCTTCAATTAAACAAAGTATTGCCAACCAACCAGGATTTTTTGTAACGATAAGTGCTGGGATTAGTCTGTTTGACCCTAAAGGAATGAATTTAGTAAAGTGGTTTGAATCAGCTAATTCAGCCCTTAAAACGGCTAAAACTTCAGGACGTAATCAGGTTGTGGTTTATGATGGAGCTAAAACTGATTTTAGCTTATTTAGCTAATTTATTTAACCAAAAAAATAATTAATATTGACAATTCATCTTTGGTTTATGTTTCTTAACAAAATATTATTGATTGAAACTATATTTAATCTGGAATTTTAAATACATTAAGTATGTATAGTATATAATTGTTCAATAATTTAACTTAAAAGTCCTTATTTAACAGGAGACAGCCTCGTGACATCTACGCTTAATAAAACTAACTACAAAGAAAAACGCGATAAATATTTATTACCTTGTATTAAACATATATATAAGGATGCACCTTTATTTGTCAAGGGGAAGAATCAATTTTTATATGATGATAATGGTAAAGAATACTTAGATTTATTTGCTGGGATTGTAACCGTTAGTGTTGGCCATTGCAATGATAAAGTATTAGCCGCCACAATTAAACAAGCTTCAACTCTACAACATACTTCAACGGCTTTTATGACTCAGCCAATAATTGATTTGGCTGAAAAATTAGCTAGTATTACACCAGGTAAATTAGAAGTATCATTTATAACTAATTCAGGCACCGAAGCAAATGAAACCGCCATTCGCCTGGCTCGTTTAAAATCAAAAAAAAATGAAGTTATTGCCTTACAGCATTCTTATCATGGCGAATCACATCTAGCATCATCCTTGACTGGAAATCATAATTGGCGCCCAGAATTACCGGCAGCTAATTCGATTGTGTTTGCGGCAAACCCCTATTGCTATCGCTGTCCATTTAAGAAAACTCCGGATAATTGCTCACTTGAATGTGTAAAAGATGTTGAAAGAGTAATTCAAACACAAACACCTGGATCAGCTGCTTGCATGATAGTTGAACCAATTCAAGGCGTTGGTGGTGCAATTACCCCTCCAGCAGATTATTTTAAAGAATTGCATAAAGTATTACAAAAATATGGAATTTATTTAATTGCTGATGAAGTACAGACAGGATTTGGCCGGACGGGGCAAGCCATGTTTGGAATTACCAGTTATGGTGTAGATCCAGATATTATGACAATGGCGAAAGGACTTGCTAATGGCATTCCAATTGGCGCTATGATAGCTACTCCCGAAATGGCTAAAGCAGCGACTAAACAACAAATAAATACTTTTGGTGGCAATCCAATTTCTAGTGCTACAGCGATAGCAGTTATTGATACCATTATTGAAGAAAAACTAATGGATAATTGTAAAACAATAGGCGATTATATATTGACTGGTTTAAATGAATTAAAGAAAGATTTCCCTGTTTTAGCTGATATTCGCGGTAAGGGCTTAATGCTTGGTGTTGAAATAGCCAATAGCAATAAGGATCCTTTAGTAGACGAAACTAATAAAATCATTGAAACCTTAAAGGATAATGGTATTATTATTGGCAAAGGTGGCATTTTTGGTAATGTGCTTAGAATCAAGCCACCAATGATTATTACCAAAGCTAATGTAGATACTTTTATGCAACAGTTACAAAAAACCTTAAGTAAAGTCGTTAAGTAAGAAAATTCATTTTTAGGAGTTCAATAATGTCTAATATGGTTAAATGTGGATTAATTCAAACAAAAGTTGTCACAATGGATGCTGGCCTAAAAGTAGATCAAAAATATTTAAATGATTTAAAAGCTAAAATGATTGATAAACATTTAAAATTCACTGCTGATGCCGCTAAACAAGGTGTAAAAATCTTATGCTATCAAGAAATTTTTAATACACCTTATTTTTGTGCTGAACAAAATAACGTCTGGTATGATGCCGCCGAAAGCATACCTGATGGTCCAACGGTTAAACTCTTACAGGATGTGGCTAAAAAATATTCAATGGTATTAGTTGTTCCCATATATGAAATGGAGCAAGTTGGCGTATTTTATAATACGGCAGCGGTTATTGATGCAGATGGAAAATATTTAGGCAAATATCGCAAAAATCATATTCCTCACGTCAATCCAGGCTTTTGGGAAAAATTCTATTTTAAGCCAGGTAATCTTGGCTATCCAACCTTTGAAACAGCCTATGCTAAAATTGGCGTTTATATTTGCTACGACAGGCATTTCCCCGAAGGGGCCAGAGCCCTTGGCCTTAATGGTGCACAAATTGTGTTTAATCCATCAGCAACTGTAGCTGGTTTATCTGAATATTTGTGGAAACTGGAACAACCAGCTCATGCAGCAGCTAATGGCTATTTTGTTGGAGCAATAAATCGTGTCGGGAGTGAATCACCATGGAATATTGGTGAGTTTTATGGCTCTAGCTATTTCTGTAATCCTAAAGGACAAATAATTGCTCAAGCCAGTCGGGATCAAGAAGAATTACTGGTAAGCGATCTTAACCTAGATGAAATCAAAGATGTTCGTCATACCTGGCAATTTTATCGTGATCGACGGCCTGAAACCTATGAATCTTTGGTAAAGCTTTAATATAAAACAAAATTAGACGTAACTTGTAATTTTTTCCAAATAAAATCATTATTATAATTACATCAAAGCTATTAAATAATTTGTAAATTCTTAATCAATGTTTTGCTCGACAATGTTAATAAATCAATTACAATCCAAAAGGTAGAATTATGGTTGAACATGTAAAATCAAATAGAAATAAAATCTGGGAATTAAGTTTAGAAGATAGATTTAAAGAAGTTTATCCACCCTTATCAGATAAAGAAGCTCAAACTGAAGCTATGCGCTGTTTATACTGTTACGATGCGCCTTGTATTAAAGCTTGTCCAACTGATATTGATATACCAACTTTTATCCGAAAAATCGCCACAGCCAATGTCAAAGGGTCGGCTAAAACCATTTTACAGTCAAATCTTTTAGGTGGTTCTTGTGCTAGGGTCTGTCCAACTCAAGAATTATGCGAAGGCGCTTGTGTTATGGGTAGTGAACATAAGCCAATTATGATAGGCCGTCTCCAACGTTATGCTTGTGACTATTCAGCTAGTCATAATATCCAACATTTTAAACCTTTACCTAATAATGGTTTAAAGGTAGCAATTGTAGGCACTGGTCCAGCTGGCTTAAGTTGTGCTGGTGAATTAGCCAAATTAGGTTTTAACGTCACCTGTTTTGAAAAGAACAATTTAGCTGGTGGACTAAGCACTTATGGCATTGTCGTATTTCGTGAACCCGTCGAGGTATCTTTAGCTGAAGTTAAACAGATCGAAGCCTTAGGCGTAAAAATTGAAACTAATAAAGCTTTAGGTAAGGATTTTACCCTTAATCAATTAATTGAAAAATATGATGCAGTATTTTTAGGCATTGGCTTAGCTAATGTGCCGCAACTTAATATTCCTAATGATAAAGTTGTTATTGACGGTCTTGAATTTATTGCCGCTACCAAAATCAAAGATTTAAATAGTCTAAAAATTGGTAAGCGAATTTGTATTGTCGGCGCTGGAAATACAGCAATTGATTGTGCCACCATTGCTAAAAGGCTCGGAGCTCCGCGAGTTACCATATTATATCGCCGCAGTGAAGCAGAAATGCCATGTTACTATTTCGAATATGAATTTGCCTTAAGTGAAGGAGTTGGCTTTATGTTTTTAACTCAACCAATTGGCATTAATCTTGACAATAACGGTCATATTGAAAGTATTAATTGTGTTCGCATGGATTTACAAAATGAAAGTATTAACGGTAGGCGTATAAGTAAACCAGTACCTGATTCAGAATTTAATTTACCTTGTGATATGTTAATTACCGCTATTGGTCAAAATAAGCACCAGGATATATTAGATAATTTAAACCAAATTGGCATAGATATTGAATCTGGTTATATAATGGTCGATAAACATACTAATCAAACCAAACATCCTAAAATTTATGCTGGTGGTGACTGTATTCGTATAAAAGGTGAAGCTTCAACAGTTGCTGCTGTTCAAGATGGTAAAATAGCCGCCCAAGCAATTTATGAAAATCTAGTATCAGCTAAAGTAAAAAAAGTCGAGGTAAAAAAATAATGGTTGATTTGTCAATTGATTTTTGTGGTATTAAATCACCTAATCCATTTTGGTTGGCTTCTGCTCCACCAGCCAATTCAGCTTATCAAGTCCAGAAAGCTTTTGAGCAGGGCTGGGGTGGTGCAGTTTGGAAAACAATTGGTGCGCCAGTGCTTAATGTATCTAATCGTTATGGTACTATTGACTATAAAGGCGCTAAAATTATCGGATTAAACAATGTTGAATTAATTAGCGATCGACCTATAAATACTAATTTAAAGGAAATAAGTGAAGTCAAAAGAAACTTTCCTAATCATGCCGTTATCGTTTCGGTTATGGTCGAGTCTAAAAAAGAAGCCTGGCAAGAAATCATTAAAAGAACTGAAGAAACCAATTGTGATGGTTTTGAATTAAATTTTGGCTGCCCACATGGTATGTCCGAACGTGGTATGGGTTCAGCGATGGGACAGGATCCCCACTATACGCAAATGGTTACGCAATGGGTAATGGAAGTAGCGACCAAACCAGTCATTGTAAAATTAACGCCAAATATAACTGACGTTGTCGTTCCGGCTCGAGCTGCTGTAGCGGGTGGCACTAATGCCTTATCCTTAATAAATACCATAAATAGTATTATGGGGGTGGATCTTAATACTTTTGAATTAAGACCAAATGTTGGTGGTAAGGGTGGACATGGTGGCTATGCCGGTATGGCCGTTAAACCGATTGCCTTACACATGTTAAGTTCTGTGGCTAATGATAGTATTATCCAACAAGCTAAAATACCAATTTCAGGTATTGGTGGAATTGAAACCTGGCAGGATGTTGCCGAGTTTATGCTGCTTGGAGCCACCAGTGTTCAAGTCTGTACAGCCGTTATGCATTGGGGTTTTAGAATTGTCGAAGATATGATTGATGGCTTATCTAACTGGATGGAGTCTAAAAATTTTAATACGGTGTATGATTTTATTGGTAAGTCTTTGCCGCGCATTTCCAGTTTTGGTGATTTTGATTTAGGCTTTAAGTCAGCAGCTAAAATTAATCAAGATAAATGTATTCAGTGTAATCTCTGCTTTATTGCTTGTAATGATGCTGCTCATCAATGCATAGATTTACAATCTATGCAAATGGATGAAGGTTTCCAAAAAATGTTTCCAGTGGTTCGCGAAAATGACTGTGTAGGCTGTGCGCTGTGTGCATCAGTTTGTCCAGTTAACGATTGCATTTCAATGGTTGAAGTGGAATCACATCGTCCCCATATAACCTGGAATGAATTAATTAAAACTAAGCCCGAAGTTTTAGAATGGGACAAAATGGAAGAATATCGCCAAAAGTCGAATATACACATTCATTAAAATTATTATATACAATATCCCTTGAATTATTAAGAACTATTGTTCTATAATTTGGATTGATAAATGTATTTAGACTTCTTTAGAGCAATGAAAACCAAAATATACGTATGTACCAAAGGCAAACATTGTAAAGCTAATGGTGGAAAAAAAATTTTTAATCATCTAAAGATCCAAGAAGATCTTTTAGAAGGTCAATGTAACCTTGAAGTAAAGAAATCAGACTGTTTAGGGTTTTGTAAACATGCTCCAGCTATAAGTGTAAGCCCTATGGATAAAGTCTATAAATGTGTAGATCTTAAGACCTGTAACGAAATTATTGCAAAAATTTCAAGCTATAGATAAGTCCGGTAACAAATAAACAAATAAATTTTAAATGTTAGGCTTACGTCAGTGAAACTCTCTAAATAATGTGGACATGTATAATGTATTTCCTTATAAACTAAAATTGCTTCTTAAATCATTAATTTACTTAACGAGAATAGTCATAGCTTAATCATGTCTAATTCAGCCCAATTAATTTTAGCATCAAAGTCACCACGACGAATTGAGCTCTTAACAATGCTTAATTTAGATTTTACCGTAATGCCTTCAGCTATTGATGAAAGTCAATTTAAGCAAGCCAACCCTCAAGAGTTAGTGTTAAGGTTAGCTTATGAAAAAGCCTTAGATATTCATACCAAGGTTGAGCCCGGCAAAATAATTATTGGTGCTGATACCATTGTCTATATAGATCAAATGATTTTAGGCAAGCCTAAAGATGAGGCTAACGTCATTTCAATGTTATCAAGGTTGTCTAATCGTTGGCATGAAGTTATTAGTGGTATAGCTATAATTACAAACGATAATTTTGGGGAATTAGTAACGATACAAGATTATGAAATAACCAAGGTTCATTTTCGAAAGCTAAATAATACTGAAATTGAAAGTTATGCCAAAATTGCTGAACCTTATGATAAAGCTGGTGCTTATGCGCTACAAGGCCTTGGTGGCTGTTTTGTTGACAAAATCGAAGGTTGTTATGCTAATGTTATTGGTTTACCCTTAACAAAAACAGTATCATTGCTTCGCCAAACCGGAGTTAAGATTTTAGATTATTGCTTTTAACTTTTTGGGGTTAACTGGATAGGTAACCGCTTTAGATTGTGACGAATTAAATAGCTAACTATTTTAAACTGTTTAATTCCATAAGAACCAATGCATGATCTGATAATCCCCTAGTGATTAGTGGATCCTTAAAAAATGGCGTAACTAAATAATTTTGAGGTGTAGTATCTATACCTTTAAGGAAAAACCCATCTAATCTGCCACCCATTTGCTGCGTAGACTGATGATCACCACTAAAAGCTAATTTAAAGCCTTTATCATATAGCGGTTTAGTATCATGGGTATTATCAAGAAACGTGTTAAAATCACCTGAAATAATTCCTTTAAAATCAGGTTCCAAATCATTAGCTAATAAATTAGACTGATCAAATCGTACTTGGCTAGTTCTTTCAACTCCACCACGCATTGATTTTAAATGAACAACAATTGCTGATGATTTTTCGTTCGTTGCCTTATCGGTAAAGTCAATTCGCAAGGCTGGACGTTCATCAGGTATACCATCAACTGTAGCGACATTATCATATGAAGTAACTTTATTAACTTCTAAGCGAGGATTAACTAAAAAGCCTACTCCTTGACCACGGCTATTAGCACGGCTTGCATAATAATTATAGCCAGTATCCTTAGCAATTTGAGCTAGTCCGCCTTCATTGACTTCTTCACCAAATAACAAATGAGTTTTTGGCACAATTTGCTGATAGGCTTTTTGGAAATACCTAGCCTTATCAGCATCTAAAAATTCCATATTAAATTCACCAATTTTCAATGAGCCTGTATCACTAGCATTAGGGATACGAGCAACTAACTTACCAACTTCATTAGCTACCGTATCTGGATTAGGCAGTGGTCTAGGAGCCTTATAAAAATCTTCCCCTTGTAATTTGCTTAATTCTTCTAAAGCTGCAAAACCACGGTTTTGAATATCGGTTGAGGTCAAAGTACCAAAATCATCCGGATGTGGATACTGGGGTGACACATAATTATTATCGGCACTGCTTCTTTCATATAATTTAGCTAAAGCGCTATGGTCCGGAGTTTCAGAAATAGCATTATCATTAATATTAGCCATGGCTTTGGTTTCATATGTCGGGTTTACCTTTACTTCATTATTTTCCGAATGAATTGGCAATAATGGCATGAGTGTATTCATTGCTAGACCCATCGTTCCGGCTTTAGCAATATCACTTAAATTAATTTTTTGCTTATCGACTAAATCACTAGTTATATTCATAACGGATCCACCCGCAAAGCCAATTATTGGTGTAGCGATAATTTTGGTAGTTAAAGATAATTTATTAGCTAAGTCATTACCAGCACCAAATACTGCAAAACCAGCCATCGAACTAAGGGAATTAGCCAGCCTGCTTTCATTGCCTATCGGTTTAGCTGCATAGCCCCAAATTCCGGCTCCAGCTATTTGGGAGAGATTAGCTATTTGCGAAGCATTAGCGGTAAGATCAAGCGCTTGAGCTGTTGGTGTCAAAGCCATATCCGTTAATTTTCCCGCAATCAAATAGGGTACCATCGCACCAGCTCCAGCTGATAGCCCTTGGACAAACCAGGATGCTGAATAAGCTTTAGTACTTGATTGTTCCAACGGTTTAATTTCTTTAATTTTAGCCTGTTTATCCACATCATTAATTAAGGTTGATGCTGTGTTATAAATTTCGACAGCGGAATTATTAAGGAATGGATTAATTACATTATTTTTTAACCATGATTCAGGTTTGTTTTTATTACCGATGTTATCATTAAATACTAATTTATCTTTCATAAGTAAATACCTTCATTGAGTTATGAAAGTTATCGTAAATTTTCCGCTTACCAATTTCAATGGGGTAAATACGTACAAACAAGATTGTACCTAAGTCTAAAAGCATAAAAATAAAACCAACTTTTACAATGCAAAAAATTATGGATAAATCAAGTTTTAGCATAAGCCAAAATATACTAAAGATGTTATCCAACTATATTTATTATGGTTGATTTCAGCATAATCACCTAAAAGCCTATCCTGGTGGCTTTAAGTAAATTACGCCAGCATGAAAATTCCTTTGCGAGAAATAATCTAAATGATCTTGAGACCATTTACCAGTGCTTGAATGATTATCATAGACTATACCATTATCACCCACAATACCACAATGAGCTCCACCACCTCCATTAGCATCCATATTGCGATAGCCTAAAACCACATCGCCAGCTTGCGGCTTAGTTGTAGAAGTCCAGCCATGGGCTTCTAACTGATGCTGTAAACCGTAGACCAAAGCCGAATTAGCATAGCTAAAACCTAAACTTTGTAAGACTTCACTAACCGAAGCTGCACAACCTAAATTTCCGTTATTCATATAATGTGTCCACATTGACCGACCAACATCACTTGAAGCATTTACAGCAATTTTACCTTGAATATCACTTACATTAATATCACCAAGCGATCCTAGCTGTGCCAAAGCCAAACGGTACATATTACTGCCGGCAGTAATGTATTGGGCATCACTGGCATTAGTTAACTCACTTGAATTTGGAATATGTCCCAAATAAAAACTCAAGCCAATTTCACCAGCTTGACTAGCGGTTATTTTATTAGGATCAGTTATACCTAATTGTTTGGCAAAATTTTGAACATTATCATTAGCCATAACATCTTGTAAGGCTTTAGGTAAGTATTGTGCCACTTCAGCTTTGGTTATTTTACCACCACTTCCTGGTAACTTAGTCACTAATTCAGCAAATCCTTGACTAAATTTAGGATTATCAAAGTTTTTGGCAAAAGCCGTTAACTGATTAGCCGCAAGCCTGATTTTATCATCCGGGGGTAATTTATGTAAATTAGCTTCTTTTTGTAAAAGACTAGCTTGAGCTAATAAAGCTTTTTGCATTTCCTGTTCAAATTCTTGCATAAGTTTTGGATCACTTTCCAATAATTTAGCTAATTTTGACCAGTCCGGAGGATGACCCAATTTAGCTAAAATATCAGGGGTTAAAAATGATTCCAGAAAATTCCCGACCGTAAATTGATTTAAACCATAATTACCAACCTCATAACCAATACCATTAGCTTCGCGAACTGTATGGTAAGGATAACTTTTATCTGGTGAAAATAAAGATGCAACCATTTGCTGACTAGCGATAATCGCATTTGCTTCTCCTGGAGCCTGAGGAACGCCTTCGATACTCGGCAAAGCTTGACTTACGGTACTACGATCAAGGCTAGTAGAGCCACCATTACTGCCAGCCACTTGTTCCATAGCACCCGATAATGAGTTTACACTTGAAGGAATTTCTGGCTGCCTTGGTGGCAAAGTAGTTAAATCGGCTGGGGCAATCTTATCACCAAAAGTATGCTCTACGCTAGCTGAAATTAAATTTTGCTGATCAATTATGCCTACTTGCTTAATAACTGTGCCATTTTTTAAAGTGACATCTGGTAAATTATTAGCATAATTGGCTTGAATACGTTTGCCTAAATAGGTAACTAAGTTATTAATGGCTAATTGTTCATTAGCTGGTGGAGCAGTTATTTGCTTATCTTTTCGCTCAACCTGAATTATAATTTGACTTGTTGGGGGGTTACCTTCAGGATTTTTAACACATTGAATACTGCCATTTTCTTTAATAATAAAATTCGGCGGTTGTTGCTTACTAACGTTATCTAAATTTTGATATTCAACTTTAATGCTTGGAGCCTGATTTGGAGGAAGACTTGGATAATCATTACTAGGTAATTCACTTAAAGGATCACTTTGAAATTTGCCATCTTTTGTCAAATCAGCTACAGATAAACTAGGATTAAAACTTGTAAGCATTGGCACCACAGTCATTGGTGTCATAGCTAAGGCTTGTGGTTCAGGATTAGAATTATTTGCATCTAGGTTTAAAGGTCCATAAATTTGCGCTTGCAAATTAAACCTGGCATTATTAGATAAATTGTTATTTAAATTACCATCACCATTAGGTGGTACAGGATTTTCAAAATTTGGCATTAGTTTTCTATAACCTTAAGCAAACTATTTGTAAATGTAAATCAAATATTATAGTGTAGAAATTTTAAATAGTTAATTTATATAATCTACCCTTATCAGCAAAATTATCTATACGTAAAATCACTAGCAAAAGACAAAATTAATCATTAATTTAAATTAATAATTAATCAATAAAATAAATAATTCTAGCTTTTTATTGCTTTAAATTGACGTTTTTGCTGATCAAAACTTGGACAAAACTTATTAACCGGACAAGCACTACAGGACGGATTTTGAGCCTTACACATACGCCTACCATGAAAAATTAACACAATTGAATAAAAAGTCCAGTCTTGGGTTTTAAATAATTTGATTAAATCTAATTCAATTTTATAAGGATCGTTATTTTGGCTAAAGCCAAGACGCCTAGCCAAACGGTTTAAATGGGTGTCAACCGTCCAAGCTCTTTGCTTAAAGGCAACGCCTAAAACTACATTAGCTGTTTTACGACCGACACCAGGCAAACTTATTAAATCTTCTAACTTATTGGGAACAATACCCTGATATTTTTCCCGAAGTACTTGAGCACAATTTATTATATTTTGGGCTTTAACATTAAAAAAACCAATGGATTTTATTAACTCTTTAACATGATCAATTGGAGCCTTAGCTAAAGATTCGGCATCAGGATAAAATTTAAATAATTTAGGCGTGGTCAAATTAACCTGTTTGTCAGTACATTGAGCCGATAAAATAACTGCAATTAACAATTGAAAAGAACTGTTATATATTAGTTCACACTGAGCATAGTGATAAGTTTGACAAAGAATTTGCATAATTGCCGCAGCTCGATTTTTCGATAATTTAACGATCATTATAAAATAATTTCAATGTTTAAGATAATCCAAATATTATAATTTATTTGGGGCAATTTTTAAGCAATAAAATTAAAGA
>JAKAZS010000118.1 GCA_021815785.1 bacterium | reverse complement strand
TTTTTTTGTTTTGGCAAATTAAAATACCAGTATCTCATCCATAAGGCTTTCATCGACAAAGAAGCTGGGCTTAACAAATGCTCAGGTGTTTCATGTGGTGCGTAAAGTTCAACGGGTATATTTAATTGGCTTAAATGCTCATATAGCACTGGCGCAACTATTTTCCAGTCAAGACCGCCGTGACCGCAACCCAAGGGTGGAACAGCTAATGACGTAATTCCCCATTCTTTATAATGTAATTCAAGGTATTTTAAGCCAGCTATTATGTCGCTAATACGCGATACCGACCGCCAGTTATCTTTGGTTGGGAAATTGAGTATCCATGGCGACAAAATTTGTTTGTATAAATATGGCCTGGTTAATTTGACTTCTTTGTGCTTGCATTTATTAACGTAATCTTGATACATTTCAGGGAATAGTTTTTTAAATTGTAAGGCGACCCCTTTGCCCATAACGCCTACACAATTGACGGTATTAACAAGGGTTTGCGCCTTAGAATTAAATATATTACCTGATGTAATTTTGACTGTCATAATTGCTACCTTGGGTTATTGAAAAAATAGACCTTTGTTTACTGAGACATGTATTGAAAAGCCGTTTGTTAAAAAAATAGGCGCCTTATTGTATAATTAAATATCGGTTAAATAATTAGCTGTAAAGCGTATTCACTGGCTTAAACAAGCCCTTTTAACATTCAAAAAATTCAGAACCGTTAGTTTCAATAGTTGAAACAACCAAGGCTCTATCCAAAAATTCGTTGCGTTTTTCACAAGAAGTTTCGGAAATTAATAGACAGCCATGGCAAGCGGCTCCGTGCAAAAACCTTTGTTCGTGTTCATTAGTTGGGTCATGTTGGGCACAGACAGGGTCGTTTGAGCATAGCTTAAACGATTCGATGGCATATTTAATATATTTTTCAATATTACGACCCACTTCAATTAAACCACCTAATGTACCTTCACTGCCACTGCTGCCAGTATATATTAAAATGCCATAGCCTATGCCGTCAAAACTGTAAATTCTTTCTTTAAGCGAAGAAGTCGGGTACCCACAATCTAGAGCAATCGTAGTCATTAACATATGCGATAGCGAGTGAAGCATAATATAAACAATGTCTAAATCGTATTTTTTGCCGCCATGCTGATTTTGGCACCATTTCTCATAAGCTTCGCTAAGTTCTTTTTTCCTGGCTATTAGTTTTCGGTTATTAAGCCAATTTTCAATCGCTGTTTGGCTAAATTCAATAAAAATACCCTCGCCTTTATTTTCAATTGCAGGTAGCCAGTTGGCTTCTTTAGACAATGGTGCTGTTTTAACGCCAATATCAAGCTCACCAGCTAAATCAACCGAAGTCGGTTCAAATCTGGTAAAACCAATTAAAGCAACTACTTCTCTTAATTTGTGGACTAAAATAATTTTGTTGATTTTATCTATGTAGTGGTTGTTTTCGGGTGACCGCGCTAATTCCTCGGACTGGAAGTAATTAACGGGGTTGTCTATAGCGTTTTGGTCATTAACCTTAACCAACAATTCAATTTCGGCTTCTTTAACATTTTTGCTTTTTTGGTCTTGTGAATTTTTGCGTTTGATTATACTGGTTAAAACTTCTTCATTACTAAAGTCTTTCAAGGCATTTTTTACATCGTCTTTTTTTCGTTCATAATTTAAGTCGTCAATTGTTTCAACGTGTTCGATGTAATTCCAGACAGAATCGATTTGATTTTGTAACTTTTGGTCTTCTTCGGGTAGCGAAATAGCGCCAATAGTCTGCGGAAAATAAACATTGCTGGCATTTTTTAGCAGCAGTCGATTGGGCTTACCACAGTCTTCTTGTTCATTATTACCAAGCCAAGGTTGTTTGCCATAGCAATAACCAAGAGCTATATTATTGATATCATCAGCGGTAGCTATAGAATTGCTGGCACCACATTCACACCGAACGAACTGGTCTTTTATGTCACCACCACTACCCCTGACGGCAAACCAAAGCTGCCTATCACAATCAATGTTAGTGCCGTCAGTATTAGAATTTTTAGCGTGGCTAAATTTACGCCAGTCTATATCATCTATATGGCCTTGTGGGCAAGCCATAACGTAAGGAACTGGCATTACGTTATGTTTTTTTTTGTCATCGTCAAGAAATTCATTTTTCTCTAATTGTGTTTCACGAATTAATAGGCGGGAACGGAAACCTTTAAATTTATCTAAATCAATTTGCTGAGACATGAACCAACGTGGAAAGCGCATAACCTTAACGCTTGTATTTGGTTTATTGGGTGCACTTTCATCAGGCGGCGGTGTTTTTAACTTATAATTTTTACCTAATAATGTTTTAAGTTTATTGGTTAGTCGTGGCTCGCTCAAAAGTGTAGAATCGTCATATTTATTATTGCTCCAGAATTCAAGGCCGCGTATAATTCCTGTATATTCTGGCATTTCAATAATAGCGCCAGGCCCGTAAGTAGTTATTAGCTGGCTTAAGCGCAGTTGCCCTGATGGTTTTTTGTAGTTATTTTTGGCCATTACTTTCCTTTTTCGTTTCATTCGAGGTCTTCGCCTGGTGGTTGTCGTAAAAGTTTTTTGAGATTGGTTTTTATTACAATCGTATTAATTTCTTCATAAGTTTTTGGCAAGTTTTTATGAATTAAAGCTAAATATTTCTTCCATGTTGGTCTACTTGTCGTTAAGCTTTTCTTATGTCTTATAAAAGCTATCAAAACAAGGTCTTGGCTATTAGAACTTAGATCAAACTGGTCGACAATAAAGTCGTCTGCGTGTTGAGCAATTAAATTTTCCGCTAAAGTTTCACTAAAGAAGGCCTTATCTTCGGTAATTATTACATCTGCGCCAGCTTTAATTGCAGCTGCTATAACATGTCTATCACTTGGATCGCTAAACTCTAAATGAGATATCAAAGGTTCATATCCGGTAATTAAAGAATCTAGAAAATTTGCATTTATTTTTTCCCATTTAGCCTCTATTTTATTACGAGGTATTTGAGGCTTTTTTTTAATTGCTGTTTCAACACATTCTCTTTGAATATCACTAGTCCAGCAAATCTTAAAGAGTTCAGTTTGGCTTAAAAAAAGTAATAAATTTCCTGTAAAAACTTTGTATAGAACTGAAGAATCAACTAAGGCTGTATACAAAAAGAATATTTAACCTCGGTTTATTATTCTTCTAAACCAAACTCAGCATCATCAGCTGCTGAAACCTGAGCAATAGCTTGAAGCCGCTTATGCTTTGCGGCTTCTTTGTAATTACTTAAGTCTTCAAATCTGATTCTACGATGTTTGCCAACTTTACGAAAGTTAATTTCGCCATTTTCCAGTAATTTAATTAAATAAGGCCTAGATACACCCAGAAAATCAGCCGCATCAAATGTTGATAATTCTGCGTTTAACGGTATTATCATTAAAGGGTGACCTAAAGAATATTCGTTTAATATTGCTTTAATGAGTTCGAATATGCTTTCGGGGATCTGTGCTCTTTGGTTAGATTGAGTACTTACAATAAAATGGGCGTCGCAATTTTCGCTGCTTAATTGGGCCAACGTTGCTTTTGCTTCGTTAGCGTCATTTTTAGTGGGTATAAAATGTTTATTTAGTGTTAATGACATAATTTAATACCCTCCATTTACAAATTTATTATACCCTGTAAGTGCAATAAATGCAACTGAAAAATCAAAGTTAAAGGAAAAATGACGTTTAATGTCTGAATTTCAAACAATATTTCCATAAATTGGTGATTTGCGCTATAATAAAAGTGGAGATATTTGAAGGAATTGCAAATGACGACTGATGAGGAATTAGGTAATCGATTGAAAGAAGCCCGTATTAACCTTAGGCTTACCCAAGAAAATGCAGCTAAACAAATTGGCCTTAGCCGTACGGCATTGACCCAAATTGAATCTGGCCAGCGCAAAATTAATATCATTGAGTTTAATAAACTAACTAAGCTTTACTGTCTAAGTTCTGACGAGATTTTTGAGATAGATGGCAAGTATCAAGAAAGTTTTCAGTTGTTGTTTAGAACGGCTTTGCCTCAAGAAAAATTAGTGGAAAGCCAAGCCCAGGTGATGAAAGCTCTGGAGTTAATGTCAGAACTTAGTAGCCTGGAAAAGCTTTTAGATTTGTGTAAGTTAAATTATAGCAGTTTGAATTATTCAAATTTGACCATCCCTGATAAATGGACGGCCATAATGCAGGGCGAGAGCTTTGGGGCAAGCGAACGTAAGCGACTTGAATTAGGCGCCCAGCCGATTGATAATATTGCCAAAGTGTTAAACAATGAAAATATAATGGTCTTGGAAATGGAGTTGAATAACGATGTTTCAGGGTTTACCATTAACAAGAAAAATTTAAGGCCGTTAATTGTAATTAATCAAAACCATTCGTGCTACAGGCGCCGCTTTACTATGGCGCATGAATTTGCACATGTTTTGTTTGACGGTTTGAAACCTGTTATTATATCTAAAGGCAGCAACGATAAAGAATTTATTGAAGTTCGTGCTAATGCTTTTGCGGCTAGCTTTTTAATGCCAGCTGAAGGTATTAGGCAAAAAATACTAGCGCTTGGTAAAGAGGGTATGTCTCGCCTACAGTATGAACTATATGACGAAAAGCAGGTTGATTCTGTTGAAATACGCCCTTCTAATTCTATAAATGAATTACAGTTATATCATATAGCGTACATGGCTCAATATTATGGTGTTAGCCGCAAAGCAGTTTTATACCGGTTAAAGAGCCTAAGGCTTTTAACACCAAAACAGTTTGATAAATTATTTGCCGATGAAAATAAAAATGGTAGCCTATTGTCTAGGTATTTTGAAATAAATAACCGTCATGCTTTTGCTGAAAACAGCGTTAAAACAAATGTTGTTAATGGGTTTGATAATTCTGTCCCAGCTGATAACCAATTTAAAAATACCGAACGAAGCGCTAACGATAATTTTAACAATTATTTCTTAGACCTTTGTTTTGATGCCTATAGGCTCAATGAAATTAGCAAAGGCAAGTTCATTGAATTATTAGCTTTGGCTGGAATAAGCAATCGCCATGAAGCACTAAGTTTGGCTAAAATAATAAATGCTGCTAATGATGGCTAGTAGAAGCGGTGGTTTGAGGTTAATTATAAATTGAAAACGAAAGTAATTTTACTAGATCTAATAGTTGGTTATATTTAATTCTTAAATACATCGTCAATTTTATTAGCCGTTAAAACGTTAATAATATAACGGTCGAGGTCTTCGGTTGTTGAGTCGGCAATTTTTTTTAAGATTAATGAATCAATTGAACCAAATTTAGCCTGTAATAAAATGCTTAGACCTTCAGCTTTACCTTCGGCTTTACCTTTAGCTTTGCCTTCGGCAATGCCTTTTAGCCTACCTTTTTCTTCTAGGTCTTCAAAGAAATTCTTGAAAATACCTTCTTGTTGAGGTTTATCTTTGTTGGTTATCATGATTTCTTCCTCTTGAATTAAAAATTCATTCTTGATATTTGTGCCTTTTCTTCTAACTACTATTCTAAACCATTGCCTAAATAATGACAAGCGTTTTTTGTCATCTTTTAAGATTTCGACTATTTTAAAGTAATAATTAAGGTTTTTTTCTATATCTGACTCAAGTTCAATTAGCCCCATTAAGGCTAGTAAACTGCCCTCCTTTTTAATTAATTCGGCTTTATTGCATAAGGCTAGATCAATTAATTTGTATTCTAATTTGGGGATGTATTTTTTCAGAGAGCTAAATTTGCCTTTAGGCTTAATAAATAATTCACTCAAATTACAACTGGCTTTCCATACTGCGGTACTGTCAAAAAATACAAAGGGAATAATTATTTTAATTTTTTCCCCCGGTTTTATCGTTTTAGAATTAATTAAATAGTCGATAAATAATGCTACATACGTATTAATTCGTGCAGCCATAAAA
>JAKAZS010000117.1 GCA_021815785.1 bacterium | reverse complement strand
TTTAGCAAAAATTTGTAAAATACCTTTATCTTTTACTTTTTCACTAAGTGATGCAATATTTATGGATGTCTGATTGATAATTTCAGCCAAACCAGGGGCAAATAACTTGCTTAAACTGTTGACATCATTTTGGTTTGGATCGCTATCAATGAAAATTGCACCAGTACCAGAGGTGTTTTTATTTTCATTGATTAAAGCCCTAAGTGTCGATGATTCGGCCATAAGTTTGGTTTCAATCAAGAACTTATTATTATTATCAACTAAGGCTGGAAAAGGTAAGTTAAATAAAACACTGTCAGGTAAAATAATCAGTGATTCATTAGTCTTAATATTATTTAAAATGTCGCCAAATAGTTTTTGATAGGCTAGATGTAAACTTTGTTTTTGTTGTTCCAGACTAGCGCCTTGACCAATTGTATACAAAACTTGTTTAACCATTGAATTTAATTGTTTTTCACCAATGTTTAAAACTTGACTAGATAGTTGTGCTTGAGAGCCAGACAATGTAAAAACAATTGTTGATTTTGGACCAGTTAAATAATCCACAATAAACAAGTTTTTTTCTTTGGCTGTCTGAATAATCTGACTATATGACAATGGTATTGGTGCAATCATTGAAGCTAAATTAGGATTTTGGGTTTTTAAATTATTAAAACGAATAATCCAATTCTTCCAGTCATTAATCAATTCACTTGGCTTAGAAACATTTTCTGCAGCATATAAATGGGATCTTAGACCTTTTAAATCCTCAAAAACTTCTCGATCTTCGGGCTTGACATTAGGGATTGAACTCAAGAATACGTTTAGGAATTTCTCATCTTTGATTTGTTCTAGGGCTAGTAAAGATTCTACTTTAAGGTCATTTTCACTAAGTAAAGAGATTAAGTCAAAGCCTAAATCGTTTCGGTTGTCAACATAAAATAGTGATTCGGGGCTGGGATGAATATTGCTTAAAGGAGACCTGAAAAATGATATTGAACTTTTAAGTGAATCTATTGCTTGATCTTTTAAATTCTGGGTTAATTGGATTTTAGCTAATAATAAGTAAGCGCGCCATGAAGTTTGGTCGTCATTTATTTTTGTGGAAATTTTTAGAGTTTTGTCAAGTGCTGTTTGAGCGTTGACACTATCAGCTAATTTTAAGAGTATTTCTGCTAAACAGAGTTGACAGCGACCTTCTAAGAAAACATTGGGATACTTTTTTAAAAAATTAAGAGCGTTTTCAATGTGAATTTTAGCGGTGCGATTAATACCCTGATGGTATTCAGTTACGGCTTGATTAAGTAAATAGGTTACGGTTAATTTAGCTGGAGTTGGACTGACTAAAGTAAGTAGTTCTAAAGATTCAGAAAACCAGCGATTAGCTTCGGCATAATTTCCTAAACGATCATTGACAATGCCTAAAGCATTCATTGCCTGAGCTTCGTTAATCTTCGCTCCGGCCTCACGTAATTTCGGTACCGCTTCTTGTAAATGGGATAAAGCTTGTTTGTTACGACCCAAAGCAATTAAGGTACAGGCTAGACCTACATTAATATTAGCTTTAGAAAGATCAGTATTAGCTTTTAAAGAATCTGAATTCTGATTGAAAATATTGACAACGTCGGCATAAGTTTTTAAAGCTTGGCTGTATTCTCCTAAATTATATTCACAATTGGCATATGCTGATTTTGTTGCAATAATCAAACTAGGATTATTCGTTATTTTAGCTGATTCAATGGCTCGCGAGGCTTCCTCACTGGCAGCTGTATATAAGCCAATTTCTTGCATTAAATTAATTACCGAGATCTCATTATTTACTGCAGCTATTCGATTACCAGCTTGTTCAAAACAGGTAACTCCTTGTTTGAAAAATTGTAAGGCCTCTTTGTACTTACCGTATTTTAAGAGCAAGGAACCTGCTAAATTCATTAACTTAGCTGTATCTAAGTTGTTGGTACCTTCTTTGGTGAGAATTTTTAAGGCGGCATCCAATTGTTGAACTGCCCATAAAGAATTATCCAGTCCGAAATAAGCTTGGGCAAGTGCTACGCGAGCTCGAGCCAGGGCATTAACATCATTAGTAGTAGCTAGGACTTCAATAGCATTTTCACCCAAATAGCGAGCTTTAACATATTGATGACGTTGGATAAATACTAAACACATATTCGTAAGGGTGGCTCCTTCACCTTCCGGATATTTCATTTCAATAGACATACCATAGGCATTTTGCCATTTTTCGAGGGCTTTATCTAAGTCATTTTTTTCAAAATAATTTTCGCCACTTTTGAGTAATTGTTTGACTTTTTCAATGGTTTCAGTAGTTTTTTGAACAGTCGGAAAACTTGGTAATTCTTGGATTACCGCTTTTTTAAAACTATTCATGTCTTTGTTCTTGGGGTCAAAATTAGGGTTGTTGTTGTCTTGTTTAAAACTGGAATCTGGCTCGGTTGGCTTAGATTTTGCCGAATTGGCATCGGTTGGATTAACTGTCGGTTTTACTGTGTTTTGGGAATTTTCCGGCGAAACAAGTAATGTTGCTTCACTGCTTTTATTTAATTGATTATTGTTGTTGGTAAAGCCGTTATTTTGATTAATTGTTTTAAATTCTATCTGGTTTAAATTAGAACTAGGATCTTGAGGATTGGTTGAATTATTTTCAATGGTTTGAGCTAAAGCAAAGATATTAAGGTTAAACAAATAACAAAGCGTAAAAAAGATTCTTAATTGTTTCGTTTGTAAAGTATTTAAAAAATCATATTTGAGCATTTACATATCCTTGTCTAACGGTTTAGTCAATAATCAGATTAATCAATTGTATTTTTAATGTAATAATTTTATTGTAATAATTTTATCGTTAATTTTAATAGATAATTGATAAAGGCTTAGAATTTTTAATTTAAAACTTAAGAAAACTAAGGTTGTCAATTAAACAAAATAATTAAAGACTTATTATACTTTATATATTAATGATTATTACTCTTTCTAAATAGATGGAAAAACGAAATCAAACTTTATCAGGAATAGAAACTAGGGTATTTGATCTAGTAATTATAGGCGCCGGTATTGTCGGCGCTGGAATAGCTCTTGATGCAGCTAGTAGAGGGCTTTCGGTTTTGATACTTGACAAAGGTGATTTTGCATCCGGAACATCTGGAAAAACTACAAAATTAATTCATGGTGGTTTAAGGTACGTTGAACAGTATGAATTTGCACTCTGTCGTGAATTATGTAACGAGCGGAGCCTTTTAAGTCATTTGGCGCCGCATCAAGTTAAGGATCAAAGTTTTATTATGCCACTTATGGCTGATAGTTTTACGTTTAATTTAAAAGCTAATATCGGTTTGACAATTTATGATTTAATTGCCAGTAATTGGTCGCACCGACATCGAAAAATTAAAGCTAAGGAGGTTTTTGAAGCAGCTCCGGTAATTACTTCAAATTCAGTAGTTAGTGGTTTGCGTTTTTATGATTGTATTTGTGATGATACTAGATTCGTTCTTGAAGTAATTAAAGCCGCTAATCGTTTTAATGCAGTGGCTTTAAATTATATGGAAGTAATGGACTGTAAAAATGAAGATGGTAATATTTCAAAAATAACGGTTAAGGATCGCTGTAAGTCACAGCTATACAATATTCAGGCTTATAGCGTGATCAATGCTAGCGGTGTCTGGTCGGATCAAAATCTAAAAAATATGGATCCAGCTTGGGAAAACCATGTTATACCAGCTAAAGGCACACATATAGTTTTACCACAATCAGCCATAGATGTAAATGTGGCTTTATTATTGCCATCAAGCGATGGTCGATTTGTTTTTGTCATTCCCTGGCAGCGAAGTATTATTGTTGGTACAACTGATATTAGTTATGATGGCCCATTGGATAATCCTAAGGGAACAGCTGCTGAAATTGAATTTTTAATAAATGAAGTAAATCGTTATTTTGAAAATAAAAAAATTGCTTTGACGGATATTCGAGCGGTCTGGTCTGGTTTAAGACCACTGGTAGATGATGTAAAGAAAAGCAATAGTAACAGTGATACTAAATCTGTATCACGCAAGCATATAATTATTGATTCACCAAATGATACAATAACGGTTATTGGTGGTAAGTTAACTAATTATCGAATTATCGCTAGCGAAGTTATTGATTATTTACTAAAGAAAAAAAATATTTTAAGACCTAAAATCGAGAAATCAGTAACGCATAATATTATGCTTGGTGGTTTTACGGATAAAACGGATTTTTTAAATTCCTCGGCCAGCATCTCTGCTCGAGCGCGAAAACTTGGAATTGAACCGGCAACTATTGAGCATCTCTTATCGAGTTATGGCAAGGAAGCGCATAATATCCTCGACTTGATTGAAGCTCAGAGCGAGTTTAATAAGCGGATCTGTCCTGATTTTCCGCCTATTTATGCTGAAATCCCTTATAATATTAAAAATGAAATGGCAATATCGTTACAGGATATTATGTATCGCCGTAATCGATTAGCTATGGTCAATCAGATCCAAAGTTATGAAGCTGCAACAAATGTGGCTCGATTAATGCAAAATTTAATTGGATGGGATGATAACCGCTATAAACATGAAATTGCGGCTTTTCAGAATAGTCTGGAGGAAAATATGGAAGCCGTTATTGCGAATTTTCCTAATCTGATCCATGAAAATGATCTTAATAATGAGGAAAAGGTTTAAATAAATAATGACTACTTATGAGCAGGAAATTATTGCTTTAGGTAATTTACCTTTAAAAGTTGAATTAGCCTTTAAGAAGCAATTCCCTAATTATATAGTATATGACCTTGAAAACAGTATGCAAAATTTAACGGATATTTTAACCAGGCATTCTCAATGTCAAATACTCATTACATTTTTATGTCATAAAATTACCAAAACACAATTAGAATTAATGCCAAAACTAAAAGTAATTGCTAATTATGCAGTTGGTTTTGATAATATTGATATTGAAGAAGCTAGCCGGTGTAATATTATTGTTTTAAATACACCGGACGTTTTAAGTGAAGCTACGGCTGATTTGGCCTTTGCTTTATTGATGAGTTGTTCGCGACATATTGTTACTGGTCATAATTATATCTTACGTAATCATTGGCAAGGTCTAACTATAAATATGTTTTTAGGACAAAGTTTAAGTAATAAAACTGTTGGAATTATTGGTTTTGGTCGTATTGGGCAAATATTTGCTAAACGGTTATTAGGTTTTGATGTTAAAATCCTTTATACAAAATTTAGTCCGCCTAGTAGCAAGGATTTAGAATTAGAGCATAAATATCATGCTAAAAGGGTTGAGTTAGACGAATTACTCAAAGCATCCGATGTCATATCCGTCCATTGTCCTTTAAATGACAGTACTTACCATTTAATTGATGAATCTAAATTTAGGCTTATGAAACCCAACTGTATTTTTATCAACACCGCTCGAGGATCAGTTGTTGATGAAAAGGCATTGATTGCTGCCTTGATTAATAAGAATATTCAAGCAGCCGGTTTGGATGTTTTTGAGTTTGAGCCGAATCTGCCTCAGTCTTTAAAAACTTTGGATAATGTCGTATTGACACCACATATTGGTAGTGCAGATGAGCAAACACGTGAGGCTATGGGTTATTTATTGCTTAATGGTATTACGTCTGTTTTAAATAAACAGAGACCTGACAATATTGTTAATAATAATCTTTGGAATAAATTTTTAATGAATGTTAATTAACCTTATGCTACAAAAGTTTCAGGAATTTTATAATGCAATTAAAGTTAAACCAATGGAAGTTGGTTTAACTATTTTATTATTAACTTCTATTTTATATACAATGACTCAAACGGTAACTGAGCCCGATTTATGGGGAAGAATTAAATTTGGCAACGATGTTCTGATGTTGCACAACCCTCATTTGGTCGATCATTATAATTATGTAGTGAAAAATGTTCATTGGGTTGATATTGAATGGTTAAGTGGTGTTATTTTGGCTCTGGCTTATAACATAGCTAAAACACCGGGCTTGCTGGCTGTTAAATTTATAATTGTTAGCCTGATTCTTATAAATATTTATCATAATTTGCGTAACGCTAAGTTTAGTGTTCTAGTTAGTATTCTACTCTTAAGTCTGGTTGTAGACTTAATTTCTGTTGGCACTTTTGTAATTAGAGCCCATTTATTTACTTATTTATTTTTAGGATTGTT
>JAKAZS010000116.1 GCA_021815785.1 bacterium | reverse complement strand
TAAGAGGTTTAAAGTATTAACGCCTTAGTGGTGTTGACTTTAAGCTTAATTTTAGAATCGATGAGGTTAATGCTGGCAATTCTGTTAATTTCGCGTGGCTTTTAGAGATTGACTCATAGCTGGATTAACCGAGACTATGAGCCATAGTGTATTTGGATTGAGATTAGTATAGTTTAAGAATTTTGGACTTAATTTTTGTAGTTTTTTTGCTTTCTTGATAAAATTAGTCAATTAGTTTTAAATTTAGCTTAATCGAGGTGTCTAATGTCTCAAACGGTCATAATTGATGGGTTGCGTACGCCAATTGGCAAAATGGGTGGAATATTTAAGGATTTTACGGCAGTTAATTTAACCTATCCTTTAATTCAAGAATTAGTTAAACGGAATAATTTTGATCCCCAGTTAATTGACGAAGTTTTAATTGGACAGGTTGTTCAAGCTGGATCGGGTCAAATTCCTTCGCGTCAGGCTTTGTTAAAGGCAGGCCTGCCTAATACTTGTGAATCAACAACAATCAACAAAGTCTGTGCTTCAGGAATGAGGGCTGTAACTATTGGTGATTTAAGAATTCGCGCCAATGATGCTAAGCTTATTTTAGCTGGAGGGATGGAATCCATGAGTCAGGCCCCATATTTGGTTGAAGCCAATGCAGCTCGTTTTGGTAAAAGAATGGGCCATGTTATTTTTAAAGATGCGATGTTAACTGATGGTCTAGAATGTCCGGTTACTGGTCGGCATATGGCTTATTATGGTGCTCAAGTGGCTGAAGAATTTAAGCTGTCGCGCCAAGCTCAGGATGAGTGGGCTTGTCGCAGTCATAAACTGGCAATTCAGTCGCAGCACAATGGGGTTTTTGCTGAAGAAATTTTACCGGTCAAAGTAAGTTTAGGTAAAAATAAAGAACAAATGGTGGGGTTGGATGAAAGTCCCAGAGCTGACACAAATATGGAAGCTTTGGCTAAATTAAAACCAATTTTTTATGAAAATGGAACAATAACGGCTGGTAATGCTCCTGGAGTTAACGATGGGGCTTGTATGCTTGTCATTACTAGTTTAGACTTTGCTAATCAACATGACCTCAAACCTATTGCTAAAATTGTAACGCATGCTAGCCTTGGTCAAGATTTACCTTATCTGGCAACGGCTCCAGCTTTAGCAACCCAAAAAGCTTTGGCTAAATGTGGTTTAACCGTTAAAGATTTAGCAGCTATGGAAATAAATGAAGCTTTTGCTGCTGTGACTTTAAAATCAATGGATATGTTGGGTATTAATCAGGATTTAGTTAACCCAAATGGTGGTGCAGTAGCTCTTGGTCATCCAGTTGGTGCCAGTGGCGCTAGAATTTTATTGACTTTAGCTCGACACATGCAACGAAATGACCTTAAATATGGAGCTGCAGCTATATGTTCCGGAACGGGTCAAGGCGATTGCGTGATTATAAGCCGTGAAGGTTTATAATTATTTTGGGCAGGAACAGGCTTAACGTTTAAATAGAACCATTTGGTGATTTTAAGTCGTGAAAGGTTGTAATTATTATTAGTTTCATCTCTAAAGTCATATTTAGGTGGTCTTAGTGTCAAGCAGGGAGTAATTGGATGATGTTAAAAAAAATCAAAATAATTATTGTTTTAGGCTTTTGGTTTTTCGTGAATTTACTTGAATTAAACCTTGTTTTAGCTTATGACCTTAACCAAGAACGCAAAAAAGTAGATTTGATAAATTTTCATATTGTTCACCCTTATTTGTTTAGAGGTGGTGAACCTAGCGATAAAGGGCTGGAAATTTTAAAAACTAAAGGCGTAAACACGATAATTGACTTAAGGCATAATGACAAGTCTGTATATGCGGAACAAAAATCTGTTAGAAAACTGGGTATGCAATTTATTAATTTGCCGATGTCAGATAAGGCACCAACCAAAGCCCAAGTTAATACATTTGTTGCCACCGTTGAAAAGGCCAAAATCAATCAGCAAATTGTCTATGTTCACTGTGCTCATGGGTCGGACCGTACTGGCTGTATGGTTGGAATCTGGCGTGTAACGCATGATGGATTTACTTATCCAAAAGCTTATCAAGAAATGCGTAAATATTACTTTTCACCAAAATTTACTAAGCTTTCACATGCAGTGTTAAAGTATAGTAAGGACTGATTTTTTGTTAAATCACCAAAGATTTTGCAACAATAGAATTGGTGAAGAATGTATGAAAGTAATTGCTTTAGGATTATTATCAGCTAATATTTTTAAGTCATGTTTTGCCGAAGCAGAATATTTAATCAATTTTCTATTTCATTAGCAACCCGTACTGATGTAAAAGCTTAATTTGTAAGGAATTTAAAACTATACTGAATGCATTAAAATATTATTGAAAAACAACAAAAAGCTAATACGTTAACATTTATAGTCAACATATTAGCTTAATTTAAATTATGATAATTGTATTTTATCTTACAATAGCACGAGAAATCCAGAAGGCTCTCATATTGCGATAAGCTTTAAGCATTTTGGCATAATAATTGCTTTGGCTAACGCTAGTGCTAGTCATAACTTTAGGTGCCGTCGAAATTGATGGACTCAACACGAGAGGCCCACTTGCCATACTGGATGTGGCAAATAAAGACACTGATAAAATTCCACCAGCTAACGAAAATAAAAATAACCGATTACGCTTGCTCATTTTTGTGAATTACCTCCTGATCTCTAATGTTTCAATAATCTATTTTTCGAGTTTTGATTGAAAATTCATTTAATATAATAGATTGTTAAAGTATTAAATAAGTTCCATTAAATTCAAAAATTTAAAATTAGATATTTTTAAATGAATATATTTTAAATATTCCCTGGCTGTTTATAAATTAAACCTTAGAATTTAAGTTTTCATTTATTATTATAAGGTAAATTTGTTTTATTGACAACTAGGCAAATTTGAATTTTATCAATAAAATCTTTAAGTTATTTAAGCAATGCATTTATTAAGTATTGCTGTTAAAATTATAATAACCAAATTAAATTAATTGAGGAAAATTTAGCTTGTTTGATGCAATTGTAACCTATGGATGTGGAATTCTCGGACTGGCTGCCCATGGAGCTAGTAAACAGCAGTTTTGGCTGTTTGTTGTGCGTGGTGCGGCTGTATTACTTTGTTTTTTAGAATTATTAGCAGTTGCTTTAGCTGATCGTTCCAGTACTAATGAATATGGGTCCAATCCCTTTTATATGCAAATTGTGCTTTTTTTGGCCGCAATTTTAACTGCATTAGTTCAATTTAAGTTCTTTCGGCAGTATTTTAGTAAAATTTTTACGTTTTTTAATTGGTTAATAACTTTTAAATTTATTGACGTTATTAAACGAAAATTATCATTTTCGGAGTCATTTTTAAGGCAAACAATTTTTCAGGTTGATTCAATTCCCCATTTAACGGCTTTTTATGTTTTGGTAACCTGTTATGCTTATTTGTTTTTGGGCACTGACTTTACTGGTATGAATATGCCCGTAATGCCTATTCCAGTTCCAGTACAAGTTGAACAGTTGTTTAATTATAATGGTTTAAGTTTAATTATTATTTCTTTGATGGGAGTTGGTATTTTTGTTTCGCGAAAATTTAAGGACTGCCTAAACCGCTTAGGCTTAGTCAGTATTAATAAAACCCAAGTAATTATTGGTATTAGCCTTATTTTTATGTCTTTTGCCTATGACCTTATTTGGTCACTTTATACTCACAATGTTCCCGGGCAAGAATTAGCTCTTAAACTTTCTAATTATAATTCTGGTACTTTTTCCGTAACCGGCGGACTGGCTTCAAGCGTGGTTTTAGCTTTAGCTACGGCTCTATTTGCTGGAGTGGGCGAAGAAGTTTTGGTGCGAGGCGCCTTACAGCCAGTATTTGGGATCATTCCGGCTGGTTTTTTTCATGGGATGTTACATGCGCAGTTCTCGCATGCACCCATTTTTATCCTTCAAGTAAGTTTATGGTCGATCATTATGGGTATGATTAAACAACGTACCAATACGACTACGACCATTATTGGTCATGCGGGATTTAATTTCTTATCGACCTTTTTATTTGCCTTTAATCCATAATTTTAGGCATTGTAAATTGAACTAAAAACAATCAGAATTTTAATTATTGCATACCTAAAATAGCCTTGATTCTTAGATGGTATGGTAAAAAGCAGTTTGCTTGATTGATAATTTATAATTTACGAGAAAATCTTTATCTCAATATTTTGCCGAATGCTAAAAAGTATTTGGTCGGTTTTATAATTTATGGTCTTGATTACGGGCATTTTCAATTCCTAATACTTTTTGGGAAAAATCTCTAACGGCATGTGTGGCATTATCAGCGGTAAAGTATGGCCATACTTGATAGCTAGAAATAGAATAAGTTTCATAGCCATCATATTTATGTAAGAAAGAAGTTAAATTTGATGCTGATTGTATTTCATTGCTTAAAAAACTATCTCGAGGTAACTGAGTTTTTAAATTGGCAATGTAATCATCTATACTTTCTGGTTTCAGTGGAAAATGGGTAACTAAGTTAACTAAATTACGGTTAGGGTCTTGCGGATTTTTCATCTGACGGACAAAAGAATCGTAAGAACCTAAAAGTCCAATAGTTACAACCGGATAATCCTGTAAATCATAACGTAGCCTTTTTGCAATTTGAACACCTTCATAAGCTGTATCATCAAGGTAAACTACATGTTTATTACCTAACTCACCATTATTGAAAATTGTTTTTAATTGTTTTTCGGAAACAAAGCTTTGGCTAGGAAGATCGTTTATAGTTTTATAAATATGACTAATAAATGAACCACTTGAGCCAGCGCGTTTGCCAATATCACCACCATCCACACCAATAACATATAATAATTTATTTTCATTATCTTTACCTATTTGTAAAATTTGATCATAGCTTAAATTGGCTGAAACCTTATTAGCTTTCAATGAATGTTGATCTTTTATTTCTTTAAGGCCTAAATCATATAATAATGCTTCATGTAAACTGGTTAACTGTTTAGTCATCGATTGTAAGTCGTTGTACTGTGCTGTTTTTGCTAATAAATTGGCTGCTGTTAAAGCTTCTACTGAATTAGGATAAGCCTTTTTTAGATAGCGGTAAACAGTTTCTGGATGGATTTGAGTTGTACCTAGATCTTGAGTATTCGTTGGTCGAATGATTGTGGCACCAATATCTTTAGCTATAGAATCACCAGCCATATTTAAAGTAAAATGAGCAATTTCTTCGTTGGTAAATTTATTATGGTCATAAAGCTGTGCTTGTTGAACAAGGCTATCTAGTTTAGCCTTACCCTTATCTGTTTTGCTTAAATCAATGAATGATAGGCCTTGGCTAAAATTATTGGTGTCGATAATAAAAATATTGTGACCTTGATTTTTTAAAGTTTTAAGCAGGCTAAAGTAGCTTGGGTTAGCTTTACTTAAATTATCAAATAAAACAATGTTAGCTATGCCTTTATCTTTTAAATCGGATTTTAAATAATCTAAGCTATGAATGCCTATTTCTAAATTATTGGCTTTTCGAGTTAAATAGGCTAATACATTTCCAGCTGAATCTGGCGTTAAGGTATAAAAATAATCTACTTTAGACGAATTAGCCGATTTTTGAAGCGTTATTCTAAGTTCGTTTCCTAATTCGGCAAGATTTTTCATGAGCAATTTATCCGACATGTTTATTTTTGTTTTAGCTAAAATGGCTTCAGCAATTGCTTTGTCGCCAGGTGAATAATTAGTGGTTAATGTCTCTAAATCAGTATCGGTCAAATTATGGGTATTAAATTTATCGGCAATGCTAGTACTTAAATGATAAAGTTCATTATCGATTGGTTCTGCTTTTATTTTAATATCATTAATATTGTCAAATTTATTATTGGCTTTTATATCTTTAAGGTTTGCGCTTGTGGTTTTAAGATTATGCAAATCAGTAAGGCCACCAAAAAATCCGCCTAACAGGGTAAGAGTCGTCATGGATTCCTTTATTTGCTGAATACTAGCTAATTTATTAGTATTAAGTAATGAATTGCTTTCACTGCTTACAATTGAACTGGTTAGTCCAGACAAAGCTCCATTAATCGTTGATTTTTTTAATAATGATTGTAAGGGAAAGGATGTGGTTGATTCGGTAATTTTATTTAAGCCTAATGATGTACCTGTCATAACGGCAAAAGATAAAGCTGTTGTTATCCCATTATTAATTCTTTGGTTCAGGAAAGATCG
>JAKAZS010000115.1 GCA_021815785.1 bacterium | reverse complement strand
ACGTTTTACCGTTAAGACTGGCTCTGGGCATGGTTTGTGTCGTAAATCGTAAGGCTTAGTCATGAATTCATCACTTTGATTTGAGGTTTTGGCGTTGGTTTAAATTCACCGATAATATTAGCGATAATGTTATTGTTTCTCAAATCAAGCTCTAAAGATTGAGCCTGATTAGCTGGAAGTGCTAAAGCAAGGCCGCCAGAGGTTTGGGGATCAAATAATAAGTCTTGAATGTATAAAGGAATATCTTCGGCAAAGTGAACGTTGTTTTCATAGCTCTTACGATTTTCATAGGTACAGGCTGGAACAATCCCATCTTTAACTAATTCTAAAAGTTCGGGGAAAAAAGTTAATTGACTGGCATTGATATTAAGCCTTAAATTACTGGCTTTAGCAATATTAAATAAATGGCCAATTAAACCATATCCGGTAATATCGGTTGCAGCATTGATTTGATATTTGCTGGCGATGTTTTTTGTTTTTTTGTTGAGGGTAATCTGGCTTTGGTAAAGTAAGGATTTAGTCTTGTCGGTTAAAAGGTTATTTGTAGCTGCTAGATTTCCAATGCCGGTACCTAGCATCTTTGTTAAAATTATTTTGTCCCCTGGCTTAGCTCCAGACATTTTCCAGATTAAATCAGGCTTAATTGTACCGGTTATGCTTAATCCATATAGTAGATTATTGCTGTGAATTGAATGCCCTCCGCCCATCATTGTCTTAGCTTCTTGCAAAATTGCCGATCCACCTGCCAAAATTTCTTGAGCTATGCTTAAATCATAGTCTTGGATTGGGAAAGCTAAAAGATTTAGCGCAATCAGTGGATCGCCACCCATAGCGTAAATATCTGAAAGTGCATTGCAAGCTGTGATTTGGCCATATAAATAGGGGTTTGCTACCATTGGTGGAAAAAAATCCAGGGTATTAATTATGGCTAAATCTGGTGTAAGCTTATAAGCACAGGCATCTTCATGGTCGGATAAAGTAGTTAACAGATTTTCAGGGGGGATTTGGTTATCTATAGATGTGATTAACTTACTAAGTTTGCTTGAACTTAGCTTAACACTGCAACCACCTTCATTATTTAGATATAAAGATTTAGACATTCTTAATTATAATTTTACTAATTGAAGTATTTAATTACAAATCTTATATTGAAAAAAGTTTTATCATTTAACAAATAGATATATTGTCAATTTTATGGCAGTTTCGAGAAATATAAAAAAAATTCTATATTAGATTTTGTTTTTATTGACTTTTAGCCCTTTCAAAAATCAGCAACATGGTATAAATTATATATAGCTTTGTAATATAAATGTAAGTTGGTTAATAAAGTAAATTCAATAAATTACCTCTTCCTGGTTTGGCTTGTCAGGTTAGCATTTTGTTATGATGATTGGTTGTTGGTTTAGTTTTTTGCGGGAAAGGATAGAAATGCCAAAAGTTTTAGTTGCACTACCAAGTGGGTTGTTGGAAGAAATTGATGAGGTTGCTTTAGCCGAGCATCGTAATCGTTCTGATTTGATTAGAGAAGCCTTAAGGCGTTATATCGAAAATTTTAAACGTAATCAAAATAACCCTAATAATAACAACTATAACAATTCCCCTAAACAAGGTACCGTTAATTCCGAAAAAACCCTGCGCGTCTAGATATTTGGCTCAGCAATGATTACCTTAGCGTTACAACTATGTCGCTTAATAAGTTGATAAAATAAACTATAATAGTATTATTACCATTGTAGTTTGTTTTGAATGTTGTTATCTTTATAATTAATAAAATTATGAGGTGATGAAATTGCAATGGGTTAAATTATTACTAACAGAGTTGATTTTTATTACTATTTTATCCATTGGTTTGGGCTTGGTAAAAAAACCAGCTTTCATGCGACGCAAGAAATTAATGAAAGGATATCCCTGGGGCTATTATCAGGATCAAGTGCCCAATACTGATGATCCTGGCTATTTTAATGATTCGCAGGATTTTATGCACGACGTACAAACACAGTTTGGTGGCCAGGACTTCTTTGGCGATGATGGCCCGATGACTGGTTTTGGTCAGATGGGTGAATTCTAATCAAACACTTACATGGATTTTAGGTGTTTAGCCAGCCAAAATTAATGTTTTACAGCAAAAAAAAACTCCCGAGGTAGGATTCGAACCTACGACCAAGTGATTAACAGTCACCTGCGCTACCGCTGCGCTACTCGGGAATAATATGTTGTTACTCAACAACATCTAAGGATAAAGTGTAAAATAAAGTTTTAAATTTTTCAAGAGTTTTTTACTGTTTATTTAAGTTTTATAAGTTGAATAATTAAATTAGCGCTTTTTAATAAAACAATCAGTTGTCTTGAATAATTTGTTATATTTTCAAAATTAGATTTTATTAACACTTCATGACTAAGGTTAAGTCAAATTTTTTTAATGTTAAATTTTAGCGGACTTTTTTATTGATTTTAAGGCATTATTTAAGGATTGGGCAAGAATTTTCCTTTAAAACTGAGGAAATAGCTATTATGCTTAATTGTATTAAAGAGTTATTAAAGCTAAGATTCTTGATTTTTTTAACACAGAAGTTAATTCTGGAGTATTATTTAATAAGTATTTCAATATTTTTTAGGAAACAGTTATCATTGAACTCACAAATTTTAAATCACGATGATATAAATTATATTTGTGATTTGGTTAAAGAAGCAGGCAATTTGGCCTGTCAAATGCGAGCCAATGTTAAAATTTATGAAAAAACTGGACCTTTTGATTGTGTTACCGAAGCCGATAATGCAATTTCCAAATTAATCGTTGATAGATTAGCTAAACGGTTTTACAATGATAAAATTATTTCCGAGGAAGAAGCTAATTTTACTGGTAATGAGAGTAGTAACCGTACCTGGTTGGTTGATCCAATTGATGGTACGCAAAATTATATCGACAACGACGGTCAGTATGCTGTAATGATTGGTCTTATTCAAAATTTAAAACCGGTTTTCGGTTTTGTCCATGCTCCAGCAACCGGTATTACCTATTATGGTGGGCCTGATTTTAGCTTAGTCTGTTTAAATGCAAACCAGGAGATAATTAAATTAGAGCCGGTTTTAAGCTTATCTGCTAATAAACAAATCAGGGTTATAATGGGTTATCGTGATCGAAAAAAATATCCTTGGATTAAGGAATTACCAAATGTAAGCCTAATTAAATCAGGTAGTATTGGCATAAAAATAGTTAAAATTATTGAGAATGACGCCGATTTATATGTCCATTTTGACGCTAAATTAAAGACTTGGGACACGGCTGGACCGATTGCGATTGCTTTAGCGGCTGGTCTTGACGTTGGCAGTCTAGATAAACAAGTTATTGTATTTCCGCAAACTGGCAGTATTCATAAAACCACAATAGTTATTGGTAAACCCGGTGCGTTAGATTGGTCAAGTCAGTTTTTGGTTAAGTCTTAAATGTTTGACATGATTTATATTGATGATTTACAGGCCTTAGCTAAGGTGATTCTTAAAATTAATGAAGAAAAAATATTTGCCTTTGATCTAGAATTTATCCCTGAAAATACGTTCGTACCGCATTTATGCTTAATTCAACTGCTAGTTGATAATAATATTTATATTATTGATCCTTTAAAAGTTCAGGATTTGTCTACATTTTGGCATGTTTTTTGTGATAATGAAATTGTCAAAATTGTTCATTCGGGTAAAAATGATTTGGAAATTATTTTTGGTATTACTAACCAAAAACCGGAAAATGTTTTTGATATTCAAGTTGCTGCTTGCTTTTGTGGTTATGGTTTTCAGTTAGGGTTGGCCAAACTTTTAAAAGATTTGTTGGCTGTTTATATTTCTAAAAGTCAAACACGTTCAAATTGGGCCAGTCGACCGCTCACCCAGGAACAAATAATTTATGCGGTAAACGATGTTAAATATTTGTTTAAGCTATATGAAATTCTATTGGTGAAAGTTAAGGAATTACAAAGGTTGGACTGGGTTTTACAAGAGTCAGTTAAATATGATTTTTATCAGTCTAAAAAAATCCCCCAAGTTAGAAACGCTAATGGTTTAGAATTAGCTAAGCAATATTTGCTTGAACAGTTAGCGCTAATTCGTTTTGATTATGCGCGTACTTTTAATTTGCCGGTTAAAACTGTTGCAACTGATGATGCATTAATTGAATTGGTTAGTAATAAAATTGACAAATTGAACGATTTGAAAAAAATTCAAGGCTTAAGCCCTGATTTTATTATTGAATCTGGTAAACCAATATTAGAAATTGTCAATAATTCAAATATTGATTTAAATATGTGGAAAAATAATGTTAAATATTTTAATAAGGAAAAACATTTATTTCTCAATGAATTAATTTATTTTATGGCAAAATCTACGGCTTTAAAAGTAAATTTACCGGTTGAATTTTTAGCTTCACGATCAGACATTGAAAAATTGGTTTTCAATTTTTTACAGGAAGATTATAATTATTCAGATAATATTATTATCAAAAATTGGCGTAAGGAAATTTTAGGTGATAATATTATAAAAGTTTTACAAGGTCAAACGGTAAAGATTTGTTTAGGTGAAGCAGGCTTGAATTTGGATTTAAAATTGTTTAAAAATGATGTTTGACTTTTAATTCTAATGATACCATTTTAGGACATTGTTTATTAAGGATAACTATAAATATATTCCTAATAGTTGTTGTGGTGTTAAAAATTGTTAAAAGACTTTCAGCATCCAAAATGATGTTTATTTTTATTATTAACTGACTTACTAAGGTTTTTAGCTGTCGATGATTTTCGTGAAATTGCAATTGTGGTAACCTGGTGGTAACATTAAGTTTTATGCTTTTGGTAATATAATAATAAATGCTAATAAACATAATAGGGAAATTATATTGTGACAACAATAGGAAAAAATGAGTGTCCACTTCAGAGCATTCTCCAGATTTTAACTGGCCCATGGACGACAACTATATTGTGGCAGTTAAAATGTAATGGTTCACTGCGATTTGGTGAATTAAAGCGTAATATCACGGGAATTTCTAGTAAGGTATTAACCCAAAGACTTAGATTTCTTGAAAGTGAACGAGTTATTTATCGTAAGTCTTCTGGAATCAAAGTCTTAAAAGTGAGTTATGGCTTGACACATCGTGGTGAAGAATTAGGCTTGGTTTGTAAGTCATTAAATGAATTGGCAATTTCCTGGAATAGTGAAACTGAAACGGTAGAACCAAATTATCAATCGCTTAATTTACTTGGTGACTTAGAAATCGGTACACCATCAAATCCCTTTGATACTGAAATTATGTCTGATATTGAGTTGAATTCGCAAATTTCAGAGACTTTCAATAATGACTGAATTAATTGGTAATGATGACTTCCGTTTGCCCAAAATAGGTCATATAAACTATTTAAACTGTTGGCCAATTACTTATCCATTGATGCAGATAAATTTGCCTTTTCAGCTTGCTTTAGGTAACCCGCAGGAATTAAATAATCGATATGCTAGTGGTGAATTAAAAGCTGGTGCGATGAGTTCTTTTCACTTCTTAATTAGTGAGACCAGTGACGACCCTTTTATTTTAATGCCTGATTTAAGCATATCAAGTTTTGGTAAAGTTGGAAGTGTTTTACTGATAAGTAAAATAGGATTTAATTTTACTGCTGACAGTATAATTGAAATTACCAGTCAATCTTTAACTAGTGTTAATTTATTGAAAATTTTAATATTAGAAAAGATTGGTTTTTTGCCAATTTTAAAAGTCGCTAATCAACCGAACTTGGATAATTCCCAAGCAATTCTGGTTATTGGTGATGAGGCTTTAAGTTTTGTGGTGCAAAACAATTTGGAAATTTATGATTTGGGGCAGTTGTGGTTTGAAAAATTTAAATTACCAATGGTTTATGGTATTTGGGGGTATCGTCAAAGCTTTTATCAGCAAAATAGGCATAAAGTAGAGGTAATTTCCGCTAAATTCCACGAAGCTTTATTAATGGGTCAAGGAGAATTAAAAGCTGAGGTTATTGAAACGGCTGTAGCTAAAACTAATTATTCAAGCCGAAAATTATCGCAATATTTTTATCAGTTGTTAAATTTTAATATGAATCAAGAACATCGTGATGGTTTAGCTCAATTTAAAAGTTTATGTATAAAATATAAACTTTTAAATTAACTAATTATGCTGGCTGTTTAAATAACGGGGTAGTTTTAGGGCTGGGGTAATTAAATTAAAGATTAAATTGTCGTAAATTATTTAAAAGCCGACACTTGACTATTGTCTTTTTTCATAATTAAAGGTATATTATT
>JAKAZS010000042.1 GCA_021815785.1 bacterium | reverse complement strand
TTGATTTTTTAATTTTATCTTCAAGAGATGGCGTAATTTGGCCGAATTTAACTTTAATTAAATTTAATAAAGTTTCAAGCTTACCTTCCTGCAAACCTTTAAGTTTACCTTCTTTTATCCAATTTCAATTAAAGCAATTTGGCATAATAAACTATTTTCGCGAGCCAACAATTTACTTTTATCTATGGTGCTTAAATCTATCAGACAATATTCTAGTTTGGGAATAAAATTTTGTTTGAGTTTTAATAAAATCAATATCAATATTCCTTATTCCCTTAATAATCTAAAGAACATCATAATTATAATTAAGTCGATCCTTTAAAATTGTCTTAGCTTTAATTTTAACTAAATCAATTAAATTATCAACAATTATTGGTTTGTCAATACTATTATCTACAGCCATTAATTGATTTAGCCTTGAATAATTAGTATCTAATTCGTTTAATTTAAAAACCAAATCATTAAAAGCCTTGTTAAAATCATAATTAAAATTACTGGCCTGGATAATTAAAAATTTCCAGCCTAACCGTTGCAAAATAAACTGTTTTTCTAATTCATTCGTAAATTTTTCCTGAATGAAAACTTCATCACCATCAATTTGCAAGGCAATTCTTACATTTTTAAGCTCAACAACTAAATCAATTTCAAAGTAGCCCACTATATATTTGGCAATAACAATAAAGCCTGAAGCTAATAATTGATCATAGATTTTTTTAGCTAAATTATTAACCTCATTTACCGGTTTGATAAAATCATAACTATAAACATGATTTAACAACATAGATCGTAAATCACCACTTTTCAAATCTAAATTAGGATCTAAACTGTGAACAACCCATAACTGCTCACTAGCCCGACTAGCGGCTACATTATAACGCTGTTTAAAGGCTGACTGATCTTTTATTCGTAACTGACTAGATTGAGGAATATCCACCATCGACAACATAATCACATCACGTTCATCACCTTGGAATATAGCTGAATTCCCACACAATATTTTCCTTGTTTCATATTCAGTTGGTGGCATAAAATTACGTAATAATTTTTCAATTTTATTAGTTTGTTCACTACCCAATAATGAAATCACGCCAAAAGTTTTGTCATTATACTGCTCTAGTTCAAGACAGGCTAAAATCAAGGCGGTAATAGTATAGCACTCAGCAATATTCACATTATCACCAGTCAATTCACTATCAGGCGTTAAAACTCTAATTCCTACCAATGGTGGCTTTATATTAACCAGACTGGAATCTTTAAGAGGTTTAATTTTCCCTTCATAACATAAATTATTGCTAAATTCAATAATTTCCGGCAGGCAACGGAAATGCTCTTTTAAACATAATGATACGGGAAAAGATTGTCTGGCAATATCATATACAGATGTTTTACCATCGTATAAAACCTTATTAGGAATTTCATCCAAATAGGTATCAATTAGGCGGTTTAATGAATCTACTTCCTGGCCAATCGCCGAAGGACTAATTTGTTCATGGTCGCCAACAATAATACAATATTTAGACATGTATAAACTTATCAGGGCATTTAAATCACTTTGGCTGGCTTCATCAATTATTAATACATCAAATTTAGTATTAACAACATCAAAAGTTTCCGGAATCCGCGCCATGGGCATAATCCAAACGGGAACAGCTTCTTTACACTTAATTAATAAGCGATTAGCCTCACTGCGTAATTGGGCGACACGTTTACCATAGCCTTTGCCAATTTTACGGGTTATATCATACCAGCCTATTAGTGACTGTCTTTGTTCTGCTGATATGTTTTTGACAATATAAGACCAAGTCTTAAGTTCGACCAATTTTTCAGTAGTAATAGCTAATTGTTCTTGATACTTAACTAAATTATCCTGGAGTAAATTGATATCATTTTTAGCAAGGTTATTAAATTCTTTATTTAACACAGACCAATTATAAGCTCCAGCAAAATCTAACTGTGAAGCATCTCCTTGAAACTTACGTTCTTCAATGTGTTTGGCAAAATCTGGTGCCCATTTATGTAATTTACTGATTAAATTTTTGCGTTTTAAAAACTTATCCTGAAGTTTTAAAACCTCAGCAATTTTATGATAAGCTAATTGATATTCATTAGCCTCAAAATTATCAATAGCTAAAATCAAATTATTTATATAAACAGATGAAGTGCTGTCAAATAAGTCTAACAGTTTATCCTTCGTATTAATAATATTAAATTTTAATTTGTCTAACTTAAGCTGGTTAACCAGATTATTTAAACCTGATAATATAACATGATTTAAATTATCACTTAATTGAGTCAGAATTTCATTAGGATTTAAATTCGAATTCAAATCAATTTCCGGAAAATTAAGGCCTAGCTGATTAATATCATTAAGGATAGGCTCATATAAAGAGTTTTGCCAACCTAAATTAAATTTGATATTTTGCGTAAAATCGATTAAAGCCTCTTCATTAAAATTATCCGGTTGGATTTTAACATTATGAGCTGCAATTAGCCGATTAAACCAATTTAAAAGATTATTACGTTTAGTAAGAATTTCAGCATAACCAAACAATAATTTAAAATCATCTATGGTCTTGGGTTTATCCTTATCAATCCATACTGTTTTAAGTAAATTTTGCCAAGCTGGCTTAGTTATTAACGTTATTAAATTAATGGTCTTACCATCTTCCAGATATTTAATAATTTCATTTAAAATTATAACAGCTTTAGTAAAATCTACACCTGAGTCAAATCGAGGATTAATAGCAATAATTTTACTTTCTAATTCTTTATAATCCTGTAAATTAATTTTTGCATTTTCTAAAAAATCATCTAAGGGTTTTAAATTAAGATTATTTTTTAGACCTAAAATCAGCTGATTACGAGCATCGATATTATCATCAGCTAAAATTTTAATTAACTGATTTAATTTTGATATTGCACTATTTACGATTTTTAATTTATCATCTAATTCATCCAGGTTATTAACTGTTAACAGATAATTATTATCATCAAGAATTAAAACTTCTTCAAGATTTTTAACTGAAGTAACTGACAGGTTAAAATCTTGTGGCTTAGGAATAACTTTTAAAAGATCAATATTCTTAATTAAAATCACTTCCATGTCAGTAGAAATAGTTTCATTCAGCTGTAATAATTCCTGAAATTCATTTTGACTAAATTCACATGACGTTTCCGTGTTTATACTGCCAGTAATAAAACCTAATGAATCTTGATTTTGATTCAAAAAATGAGCAGCTTGAGCTAATTTAAACTTTTGTTTATTAAAAAACAAATCTCCATATTCACTTATTCTGGCATCATAAATATGTTTTTTGGTATCACTTATATTATCTATAAGCAAATCTCTTTCCTGATTTAAGATATCAATTTCATTTTGCAGAATTTCAGTTTTGCCACTATAAAGAGTTATTTTATCAATGATGGCACTAATCGATTCACTTAAAAGATTACGTGACTCCAAATCATTGTTTAACAAGCTTACGCAAAGTGGCTGCAATTTACCCACAACTTTATCACGGATAACTTGCAAGGCTTTTGAAGTATGAGCTGTAACTAAAACGGTTTTACCTTTAGCTAAAAAATGACCAATTAAATTAGCAATAGTATGCGTTTTACCTGTACCTGGAGGGCCTTGAATTAATACTGCACTATTGGACTTTAAATACTCAATGATTTGAATTTGTTCAATATTATAAGGTTTTGTTAATAAAATATCTTTTAAATATTTATCGATGGAAATGTAATTTAAATTATATTCATTAGGGGTATCCGTATTAGCCTTAACTTCTTCAGAATAGATATCTTCATCGTCATGAATACCAATTATTTTTTTTAATGAAGCGGGGATTTTAGTATCATTATTATTTATCGCTGAAATTATCTTGGCAAAAGTATCAGAAAGTCTTGACTGACGATTTCTTATCATAAATACTGGCCTAAAATATATTCCTGGAGTTTCGGGAATATTGCTAGGTATTGAATTTAAAATCTGCCCATCGATATGTAACGTTTGGATAAAAGTCTTAAATGTACTTGCATCAACATTAACAACATTATCAATTGCTTTTATTTCTTTATATAAATCAGTAAATAAATTGCTGTTTACCTCAAGAGCCAGACTAATATCGGTAAAACTGGTTAAAGCCTGTTCATAAAGATTGGTTGAATTATCATTTAAAACAAGTTGAAATTTAGGTATTGCTGGAATAAATTTTAAAGTTACCGTTTGAAATATAAGTGGATAATTTAATGTCTTGTAATCTTTTCTCCAGGCAATGAAAGCATTAGCCACCACTAATTCAAGATTTTCACCTTCTTTTTGAATTTTTGCATATAAAGTGAATAGTTTTTCAAATAATTTATACGATTCAAGTTTACCAATTTCGCTTAAATACCAATTATTTCTTTTAATCAGCCAGTCATTATATTCGGTTAAAGCCTGCAGATTAAAGTGCAAACATTCACAATATTCTATACCATCAATTTTCTTTAACAAAAATTCTTTAGGGTTAATCTTACTAAGATTAATATCATCATAATTATGTGGTAAATATTCGCGAAAACTTTGGTTTGGAGCTGGACACGGCTTAAGCTGTGGTCTGGTAATTTCTAAGATAACGTTTTGATCTTGGGCATTTTTATCTAATAAAGTATGGCTCTTATCAACAATAGTTAGATTACTGGGTAATTTTAAATTACTATCAACCGGCAATAAATCAAACCAGATTAAATCATTTTCTTCTTTAATATCAGTAATAATCGGATAATTTTCATCATGAATAGCTTTTAAGAACTTAAAAATTTTAATAGCTCGTTCATTAGCATTAATTACATTAGGTTTATTTTTAATAATTTCCATAAAAACTAGTATTTTTCCTCCAATACTTATCATAGGATACTAGTTTTTAATCCATACCGCAAGGCTGAAATCGCATATCTTCAAGAGGTTTGATCGATATACGATGTAATAAATTAAATTATCGGGATAAATTCTCAATCAATATAATCACAGCTAGCCCCAAATTTGACATAAACTCTCTAATCAGCGATTTATACTAATCAATCAAGCAAATTATGTCAAAGCTTGAGCAAGCGGAGCTGGTGGTCTAATCGTTGAACGGTCATCATAAGAAACCGATTCAGCTTCAATAGCCCAGACGTACAGACAGGCATAAAAAGCACAACGTAAATAAATAGTCATAGCAGCTGAAGAAACAACGAGACAGGCCCACATAATAACTGAACCAATAAACATAATGGATTGAATCTGAGCATGATTAAAATACATACTTAAAGCACTTATACTAGCCATAAGCAGTACGAAAAAATTCATTATTTTACATAATCCTTCAACTTCAACTTCACCAAAACCAATAGTTATAATATTACCCTGGGCAATTTGATCAGCTCGTTTCAGCGCATCCCAGAATGAATTGCCTTCAATAATAATTGCCGGTAAGATTAAATGGCCTGCCATAGTCCAAAAAACTTCTACTATACCTGCTATAAAATCAATACCAAAACCTAAAACACCAGCGCCACGGTGATGTCGCATCCAACCAACCAAACGTTTAGCTACAACGGTAACTAAACCAAGCACAATAAGCGCCGGCAGACTTTGCAATACACCTTGTAAAGCCAAACCAAAACTTGCTTTTCCAGGACCATCCGTTAAATTAGTATAAACCATAGCAGTAGTGATACCTTCTAAAATTATATTAGTTAGCCACCAAATGGCTATTATGGACAGATAAATCATACAGTCTTGCGGATTAAAGTACTGTCCGATAAAATTGGTATTAAAATTTTCAAAAGCACCACTAACAGCTGTCTGTGAGACCATATGCAAGGATTGACCATGGTGGAATGAATTGGGCGTAATTTTATGAAAATTACTCGAGACGCCTGAAGCCACAGGATTTACCTTAAGTTTAAACTGAACAATAATAATTGCCGTATACACAAAATTCATGAAAACCATCAAAAATGAAGGGATCATGATGCGCGGATCTTTTAAACCTAGCTCAATACTGGCTAGGATCATTTTAAAACCTCTGATTAAAGATTGAAACATAAAACTGCCTTATTTGGCCTTAAAAAATTTAGTAATTAGGTTGCTAACTTTAGTAATGATATAAAATATCGATTTAGTTAAAATTAATTTTATCTTATTTTTAGCTATTGTCAAGCGAAATTAGATTAAATTTTAAACTAAACAACTAAAATCACAATCAATTATTAACTTAAACTTTTAAACCAGACTACTAACATGGTTGTGCTAAACTACGAACAGACTCGGGGGATAGTAGAAAGGGCAAAAGCATTTTCTGCCAAGATTTATTTTAACTTAGTTAGTAATTCCTCATTAACCAGCCAGCCTTCAACGGATAATTGCATTAAGGCTTTTTCCTCATTGGATTCAAAGAGTAATTCATGATAACGGCGGTTACTTTCTAAAACATATTTGGCCTTAGCTAAAAATGAAGTAAGGTCCAAATGGTCATCAGCAAAAATAATATTATCCAAACGACGATAACCGTCATCAGCTATAGGTGAAATCAAATCAGCAATTATTTTAGCCAGTTCAATTTCCTGTTTAGGTCGATTGGATCCAGGTGGATAGGACAAAAAAATTGTTTTATTATCAAATCCTAAACCTTCAATTTTACCCAGATATAAATTACTGATTTCTTCAATAATAAAGCCTTGACTTTCATAAAGATCAATTTCGGCCAGCCAGATTTTTTTAATAAGATCTTTTACTAAATTTATATGGGGTTCCAGCCGCCACATTTCCGAAGTCGGCAAATAAGACTGTGATTCACTAAAAGTCCAAGATTCGTTAGTATAGACTAATTCATACTGATGGGTATAGGCCCAGGAAGTCATAAGTATTCCCGACCAAATATTATTTTCTTTATAGACTTTAGCATATGACTGAACAAACCATTTTTGCCAATCCTCAAACGAGTCATATTGACTAGCCCGTTTTTTTAAACCGTCACTCCATTGCATTTCATCATTAGAAGGATCTTCAGTATGAAAAAACTCCAGCCAGTAAGCCGTAATGGCTGCTAATTCAATTAAACTGTTATCCGAAATACCAATTAATTCATCCCAGAGTTTTTGACAAGTCTTAACGACCTCTTCACAACGAGAATAAGGATTTGAATTTTCAAATTGTTTGTTATGTCGTACCCAGTCAATTGACTTTCTAATTAATAAAGCTGGTATCACGAAATCATTAACCTCATTTTAATAACATTTTAAATTATCCTAGTTAAAATAAGTAATTCTTAACTTTATTTAATCACATTAAGTCTAAATTATTAATCTAAACTGCTAAATAATGGACTTAATTAGAAATCACACTATTAACATGCGCATTAGGCGGAGGAAGCAAATTGCCACGGCTATTGGCATTATTTAAAGTAGCATCCGGAATTGGTGGGGGCAAATTGTCTAAATCCTCGTCCCCTGGAGCTATATGCTGATCAGATTTAGCATTTTTAGCCTTAATTAACAGTAATTTTATGCGACTGCTTAATAAATGCGAATATCTAACAGGAATAACATCCGCAAAAGATGAATCAACCAGCGCTCGAGCAGCTAAATAATACTGCCCGTCCTTTTCATATAATTCAGATAAGGCCAAGTAATAAGTAAAGTTTTTATGCGGTAAAGCTTTTTGTTCTATTAGTTTATTAATCAGTTTAGCTAAATCAGCTTTACTTATTGGTAATAAACCTAATTCATGATAAGCCTGGTAATAAGTAGGCTCAATTTCAACAATTTTAAGTAATTGGCTTTTAGCCTTGGTTTTATCGCCAAGCTCAATATATTCTTTAGCTAAACTGTATCTAGTTAGATAGTCACGCGGAAAGACTTTAAGTCTAGCCTCATATTTTTCAATTAAATTCAGCTTAGTTTCATTATTCGAAACAGGCAAATCGGTACTTGAATTTAAAGGTTTAATAGACTTTAAGTCACTGTTGATAGTTAAATTATTATCCAAAGCATAAGCAAAAATTGGAAAATTAAACAGCCCAAAATTTAAAATCAATAAACTTAAAACAAATTGAGACTTAATCCAGACCATCAACTTTATTCACCTTTAAATATTGTCAAAATTCCGTAACTATTATATTCCTTATGGGCTAATAATTCATAACCATCGGTTTTAATACTTTGTTTAACCGACTCAATAGCTTCACCTAAATCAATAACCACATAAAGCTGGCTATTTACCACTAATTTATCTAAAAACAACTTAGTTTTAATATAATTCATCGGACACTTTACGCCTCGTAAATTTAAATAATTAGAAATATTTTCAGATTGAAAAACAGACATCAGGTAAACAATTTAATAGATTAGGGCAATTGGCTTTAACTTTATATTTTTTCCACTCATTATTAAGGCAATCTCGGCGTTTAACATAATTATAAATTTGCTTTAACAAAACTTCAGCGCTGACGCTTTCTATTTTAGCAAGACAATAAATACAGTGCATTTTGTCTTCATTGCCAAGTGCTAGATTAATAACTGATTCACGAATACAAAGTGGGTTCTGGCAAGAAAAACAATTATTTATCGACAAATCAACTTCTTCATAAATATTTAGGTTCATTTTACGGTTTTTTTACCAGTTAAACTTTAATTAAGGATTTACTTGAATAAATACAATAAGAACATTTTTAAACAATTGAAACAAAAGATAAGATTTAAAAATTTTAAATACTACAGAATATAATTTTATAGTTAAAGAGACTAAATTAGCATAAATTAAAATTCTAAATATTACCATATAATATATAGCAATTAAAAACCAATTGGTAAAACATGTTAAAAAAATCAACCCATCTCAAAACATTAGCTTTAACCATAGTAGCTATTTTAATTACGCTAATGATGGCATTTCCAGTTATGGCTCAAGATAAAACCAGTCTTTACGATCAAGCCTGTTCATTAATTAATCTAAAACAATATGATACAGCCAAAACAGTCTTAAGGCAGTATTTATTATTAGATACCCTTAATGCAAATGCCTATTTTGCGCTAGGCTTTTGTGATGAATGCCGAGGAAAATATCATGATGCCTTAATTTCTTATTTAAATTGCCTTAATTTAGCCAAAATCAATTGCCTGGATTCAAGTGAATTAAGGTTAAACATGGGCAATTGTCTATTCCAGCTAAAAAATTTTCCCCAGGCTCGATACAATTACGAACGGGCGTTAGACATTAGCCCTGAATGTAACTTAGCCAGATTTAATAAGGCTAGATTAGATTTGTTTAACAACGACTATAAATCTGCTTATGATAATTTTTGCAAATGTGAACAATCACAGTTTAATAATGAGTGGCTTGGTTATTTTGAGGCCTTATGCCTGTTTAAACTTGGGTTTAGGCAAGAAGCCAATCACAAATTATTAGCCTTAAACGTTAACCATAACCATGAATTATCTGCATTTAGCACAAAATTGCTTAATATAATTAATAATGGTTCAAGCCAAACAACTTTTATTAAGTAAACATACATTGATATATTATCGTTTAATTGTATATTTTTTTTAATCAAATTTGCTATCATGATTAAGTCATCTACTTATTTTTAGTTAAAAAACACCATTGTTTAATTCCGAGCAAAATTATGCCCAAACCCCACCAAACAGCTTAGTCTGTTTTAGTTTAGTTGAGGCTAATTTGCCCAAAGCGTTTAAACTTGCCCTTTTGGAATTTAAACTAGCAAATCTAAAATCATTGTTTAGTCTTGAGCTAATTGATAAAAACAGTTTTCAACTTCTTACCGAAATAATTAATCTCTATATCAAAGATCTTAATTTACTTAAGTTAAATACAGATTTATTTTCGATGTTAATTCAGGACAATTATCTCGACATTCAATTAAATAATTTATTAATCGAATCGTTAAAAACTAACCCCAAAAATAGCCATAATCTGCAAATGATTAATAACGCTTCATCAGTCCTGTTTAACTTAAATTCGCCCAAACTTGAAAATTTTATTAAAATAAGTATTTGTCTTTGTTTAACTCAACTAGAGCCAAAATTATTATCTCTGGAAAGATTAATCCGCAAAAAATCTTTTAATATCTTCCATGCCAAAAATAATCATGATAATAAAGAATTAGTAGATTCTTGTACTAATCTAGCTACTAGTTTACAATTAATTTTAGATAAATTAAAAACTAACCATAAAATTTTTCAGAATTTGTGCCTAGACAACCCTTTAAAAAACAGTTCAGAAGTATTTAATAACTTATTTCAATCTAATTTAATTAATAATTTACAAGCCAATTTATCTATAACGATTGTATCTTCATCAAATCAAAGATATCAAAATAATACATGTTTGATTAGTGATTTAATTTCCTTATTTTCATTAATTAAAGAATTTAGCAATTATTTACGCCAAATTATTAAATTACTTAATTTAATCGAAACTAATCAAGCCAATAATTCACTGGCCAATTCAGAATCAAAATCTTATGCCGAGTTGACCTATATAGTTAATGTCATTGCTAATTTAATTATAAGCCATGACCTGTATATACAATTGTTAGGTCAAATCGAATACCCTAGTCTCGATACGACTAACTTATTAACAACTATAATGATTATTCAAGATCTTAATAAATTAAATGATATTTTAATTACCATTAACGACCATTGTACCAATAATCATCTCCCTAAATCAGATACCAATATATCCAATCACCATCAATAGAATAACCAACACCTATCTGAACGATCTTAAAATGTTTCCAATATAAATTATGTCCAATGTTTGAATTTTAAGAGGCAAAATAAGTTAACATATTACTTTAAAATTTAAACACCCCTATATTTCCTGGAGTATAAATCAATATATGTTTAGCGGATATCGATTTGAATTAATTGTTGGCTGTATGAGTGCCGGCAAATCAACTGAATTAATTAGAAGAATTGAACGATCTAGATTAGCTTATTTGCCAACTATTATAATCCGTCCGGCTATTGACACTCGTTCCAAGCCTAATTGTGTTGAATCTAAAAATGGTTTAACTTCACATGCCTATGTTATTGAAAACCCTGCGGAAATATTAGAATATGCCCACCAAGCTATTGTTATTGGAATTGATGAATGTCAATTTTTTGGTATTGAAATCGTCGAAGTTATTGAAAAATTACTGTTAATGAAAAAGAAAATAATAGCCTCTGGTCTTGATCTTGACTTTACTGGTAAACCTTTTGGACCCATGCCTCATTTACTGGCCTTAGCTGACAAAGTAGATAAACTACTAGCTGTATGCCGTAAATGTGGCAGTGATTTTGCCTGTCGAACCCAAAGACTGGTATCATCCAATCAACAAATTTTAATTGGCGATGCCCAATACGAAGCCCGATGCATTAACTGTTTTGAAAAACCAATTGAGATAAAAGCACCTGAATTAAATCAGAACTTTAATATTACCCCAAATTTAACCGTATATTATACAGATTCAAAAACAGCCGTTAATGCTAGTTAAGACCTAAGATTTTATAAAACAGATCAAATCACTAAAGACTAGCGTCTATATCATCTAAATTAAACCAGAAAGGGAAGAATCAAATTCTTCCCTTTCTGTTTAATTAAATAAATAAGGTTAATTATTCACTTAAATTTAACCAAACACTTTTAATATTGCTATAAAGCTCAATTGAATGCTTGCCTAATTCTCGTCCATAACCGCTCATTTTATAACCACCAAAAGGCATGGCTGGATCAAAAGTATTATAACAATTAATCCAAACAGTACCAGCTTTAATACGACCGGCCAATCTATGGGCTTTTTTCACATCACGTGTCCAGACTGCACCCGACAAACCAAAGCGCACTGCATTGGCCTGTTCCACAACATCATCTATGCCACTAAAAGGAATAACGGCTAAAACCGGACCAAATACTTCTTCTTGAGCAATACGCATATTATTGTTCACACCTTCAAATACTGTAGGCTTGACAAAATAACCATGTTTCATTTCACTAGGGGTACTGCCACCGCAAAGAACCTTAGCGCCTTCACTTTTAGCTATATCAATATAGCTTAAAATTTTATCTAAATGTTCACGGGATACTTGAGGTCCAATATGGGTCTTTTCATCCATGCCATTACCTTGACGCATTTTATTAATGCGTTCATTAAGCTTGGTTAAAAATTCATCATGGATAGATTTTTCCAAGAATAATCTTGATCCAGCACAACAAACCTGGCCTTGATTAAAGAAAATACCAGTTATCGCACCTTTAACAGCTGCATCAATGTCAGCATCAGCAAATACGATATTAGGAGCTTTGCCACCTAATTCTAAAGATACTCGTTTTAAATTACCTAAAGATGACTTAAGAATTTCTTTACCGGTTTTATCTTCACCAGTAAAGGCAACTTTATCTACATCCATATGGCTAGCCAAAGCTTCACCAGCTGAGTTTGGGCCAAAACCGGTGACTACGTTAATTACTCCATCAGGAAAACCTGCTTCCATAGCCAATTGAGCTAAGCGTAATGCCGATAATGGAGTCTGCTCCGCTGGTTTTAATACTAATGTGTTACCACAAGCTAAAGCTGGGCCAAGTTTCCAGGCTGCCATTAACATAGGGAAATTCCAGGGAATGATTTGTCCAACCACACCAATTGGTTCTCGTAAAGTGTAAGTAAAGAAATCATTATTAACATTAGTGGTTTCACCTTCAAGTTTCGTACACCAGCCGGCATAATAACGAAATGTTTCCATAGTTTGAACGACATCAACATAACGCGATTCTTTGATTGGCTTACCATTGTCAAGCGTTTCAATTTGCGCTAATTCGTCTGCGTGCTTTTCAATTAAGTCAGCAAATTTATATAATAAGTGACCACGTTTGGCCGCAGTTAACGTTCGCCAAGGCCCATGTTCGAAAGCCTTGCGGGCTGCTTTTACCGCCATGTCAATGTCGGCTAACGATCCTTCAGGAATATGAGCCAACACCTCTTCAGTAGCTGGGTTAACCGTAGTAAATGTTTTACCCGATTGGGAATCAACGAATTTACCATCTATTAACATTTTTTGAGGTTTAGCTAAAAATTCTTTACACAATAATTCTTTTGTTTGAACTGCAACCACGGTATTAATCCTCCGATTAGCGAAAATATTTATACATTAAATCCTCAAAATAGGATTTATTTATCTTCATTATCATACAGATTATTTATTTCAGCCTTATTTTTAACTTTACTCTAATTATCTCTAATGATTAACAACGAAATTTTTTAAAAACTCAAACTTAATGATAGGCACATCGCTTGACAACGCGAGTGCAACAAATTTAAAATATAGCTTAAATTAGTAAATAATGTAAAGTCAAAATTCGCTAATAATGAATCATTGTTTAAATAAATTCATTTTATTATTAACATTAGCTAATAAATATTTTGTTTACTTTAAAATTAGATATTTGTACAATTTATGATTAACCATGTTTATTATCACTCACTTTTAATAATCGTTATTATTAGGAAAAAATATATGAAACATAAAATGTTAGCTTATTTTTCTACGGCAAGTATCATTTGTAATTTGCTGTTAAACCAGAATAATATTTACGCCAACGATAATAAACCGGCTAATGATACCAGTTCTGAAAATATCGTTAAAATCGACAAAAAGTTAGCTACAAAAAAATATCAAATAGCTGGGATGCTATACTATAATGGTAATGTTGATGGTGCCATCAGTAAATACCATGAAGCTTTAAAATATAATCCCGATATGTGGCAAATTCATCTGCAACTGGCTCAGCTTTATATAAAATCAGGTCATTTTAATAAAGCTAAAACTGAATGTAATGAATTAATCAAATTAAAACATAATGAAAAAGAAGCCTATCTAATGCTAGCTTCGATTGGCCGAGCCCAACATGATCTAGATAATACTATTGCAGCTTATGAAAATGCCATTAAAAACGGTGCAAACAAAGGACAACTACATAACATTATTGCGTTAATGTATTTGCAAAAACCTGACTATGATAAAGCTTTAGAATATTCAAATATGGCAATTGCTGAAGAGCCAAAATCCAAAGAAGCAAAACTTTGCCAGGCCGCAATCTATTTTAAAAAAAATGACAAAACTAAAGCTCTAGATATAATTGACGCTGCTATCAAAGAAAATAAAATATTTCCTGATGGCTATAATTTAAAAGGTGATATTTATTTTGCCCAAGATAAATACCCTGAAGCTTTAAAAGAATACCAAGAAGCTACTAAGCAAAATCCTAAATATGTACAGGCTTTATGCTCAATAGGCAATACCTATTTTAAATTAAACGAATGCACAAAAGCTATCGCTTCGTTTAAAGAAGCCTTATCAATTAATCCCCAAGATAAAAATACTTTGTTTGCTTATGCCATAGCTCTGGAAAAAAATCAAAAAACTAATGAAGCTATTACCGAATTTGAAAAGGGCTTATTACTTGAAACTAATCCTCAAATAGCTGCTCAGATAAGAAGTCATATTGCCCAACTGGAAGGGCATGAATCAGCCATGCTCGGCCGACCATTACCCAAATTAAGTGCAGCTAAGCAAAAAGAAATTGATGATATCATAAACAGTAAAACCCTAACTAAACCTTGTTATGATAACGCAAAAAATATTATGGAAAAAAATAAGCCACCAATGATGCTACCTCAATAAGAGGTAGCATACCTAGATAGCATTGCCAATTAAATCATAATGAGTTACTTGCGTAATATTTACATTAGCAAATTCACCTAAACTCAAACTCAAATCATTATTATTTTTAAAATAAACCAAACCATCAACCTGAGGTGCATCCCACTGACTACGTCCGGTATAAACATTTTTAGCTTCATCGTAATTTTCAATTAAAACTTTAATATTTTTTCCGATCAGCGAATTATTTAATTCATAAGAAATTGATTTTTGACAAAGCATAATTTCTTTTTGGCGTTGTTTTTTTATTTTACTTGAAATCTGATCTGTCATACTACCACTAGGTACTTCTAATTCCTGAGAATAAGTAAAAACACCTAAACGATTAAACTGCTGAGTATTAACAAAGTCTAACAGATGCTCATAATGATGTTGTTTTTCTCCAGGAAATCCAACGATAAAGGTTGAACGAATTTTCACATCTTCAATATGTTCACGAATCAAATTAATCGTAGCTTCTGGATTTAATGGTCTTACCATCGCTTTTAATATATCATTATGACTGTGTTGGAGGGGAATATCAACATATTTAACGACTTTAGCTAATTTGTTTATAGTTTTAAGTAACGGTACATTAACTTCAGACGGGTAAAAATACATAATACGAATCCATTCCAGACCATCAATTTCATTTAACTCGTTCAGCAATTGCGGTAAAGCCATTTTTCCATATAAATCTAGACCATAAAATGAAGAATCCTGACTAATTAAAATAATTTCTTTAATACCAGATTCTACAAGTTGTTTTGCTTCATTAACTAAAGATTCAAGCGAACGCGATCGAAATTTGCCTCGCAACATCGGAATAATGCAAAATGAACAAGTATGATTACAGCCTTCAGCAATTTTCAGATAGGCTGATGAGCCTATATTTGAAAAAATTCTAGGTAAACTGTCATAGCTAAATTCATACGGTTTTTCACTCACAGCACTTATTCTAATGTCACTATCACTAGATATTTTATCAAGAATATCAACAATCTCTAATATATTATTGGTACCAATAATAGCCCTAGCCTCAGGAATTTCTTTAAGCAATTCATCTTTAAAATGGGTAGCCATACAGCCGGCAATCACAATTTCTTTGCCCAATTCGGCCAATTCCACAATTGTTCTTACCGATTCTTTGCGAGCATCAGCGATAAATGAACAGGTATTAACCAAGCAAATATTAGCTTCATCGGTATCAAACGTTATTTCATAACCAGCCTTATCCATTAAACCCATCATATATTCGGTATCACTAGTATTTTTTGGACAACCTAAAGATACAATACCAATTTTTTTATTTAACATCAAATTTTTATTAATTACTTTACTCATCAGTATATCGGTATGGAACATCTAAGACACGTTTAATATCACTTTGCATTGGCTCTTTTTTAACTTTTACGGCTTTGGGTTTTATGATTTTAGTTGTAGGTTTTGATGTAGTCAGATTATTGGCATTTACAGTTTTAGTATCAGAATCTGGTGATTTATTTTCAGCAGTTGTTTTAAGAGGATTCAAATTATTTCTATCCGTTGAAGAATTCACATCAGGGGCAACATTACTTGCTACTGTAGCTGGAGGTGGAATAGTTCGCTCACAGGGACTTCCTGGGGTGCCAAACATTTGTGTCTTATCCAAATAGGTAAATTCAACATTGCCACCATTTCCCACTCTGATTTTTAGACCTTTATTATTATCAAAACTCCGCTCATCTCCAGCTTCAAGGAATCCAGTCAAAAGAGCTTCGTTATCCTGAGCATTACGAACCGTTACCCAAACATGCTGTTTAGCCTTAATTTTAAGGGTATTATTACTATTACTAGCAGTTTCTGGGGCAAACAAATCTTTGGAATTACTATTAAGCAACTCACCTGATTCAGGGGGCTTATTAGTCAGATTATTAGGGATATCAATAGCATCATTTGGAGACTGACTGACAATATTTTCCACCTGTTTATTATAAAGAAACACCACTAATAGTATCATAATTGGTATTAGTATTAAAGGATAATAAATAACTTTAAATAAGTTTTGGCCATGATTTTCAGGTTTAGGTTTATATATTATCGGTTGGGGATTTACCACATTGCTATTATGCATAAAGGCCGAATTCTTTAAGGCTTCATGTTTAGGGCTTTCAATAGAATTTACCCAGTTTTTATAATCATTTGCTAAAGCAAAAGCATCTAGATTTAAAGCTTCGGCAAAACGTTTAATAAAACCATTAACGTAAACTGGCTCAGGCATAATATCATGATTGCCTTCTTCAATTGCCTGAAGATAATGAACAGGGATTTTGTTATTTTCATGAATAGTTTCAAGATTAAAGCCTTTTGCTTCTCGAGCTTTTTTTAAATTTAGACCAATTTCAGAAAATGTCATATTTATAGTCCTTTTAAACTATTTATTTCACTTTTGCTTAAAAGTCTGTACTGCCCTTCTTTTAAGCTATTTAACTTTAGATTCCCAATGCCAATTCTCATTAACGCTTTTACTTCATGACCAATTATTTCACACATCCTGCGGATTTGACGGTTTTTTCCTTCAAATATTTCAATCTCAAATGTCGAAAAATCCTTACACGCCGATAATAATTTTACCTGAGCCGGGCTAGTTATGCCTTCTTCAAGCTGAACACCACAAGCCAGATTTTGAATTTTCTTATGATTCAAACAACCACTGACCTTAACATAATATTTCTTTGCAATATGCCGTGAAGGGTGAGTAATTGCATTAGCAAAATATCCATCATCAGTCAAAATAATTAAACCCGTGGTTTTCCTATCTAATCTGCCAACTGGTTTTAAATGCTTAAATTCTAGTGGTAATATATCAATAATAGTTTTGCGCTGACAATCATCTTGACAGGTAGTAATAATATCTTTAGGTTTATTAAATAACAAATAAGTACAGGGCTTAATTTCTAAAACCTGATTATTAACTTTAATCTTATCAACCTGAATATCTACTTTATAATTAAATTCAGAAACAGGCCGGTTATTTACCAAAACCTTGCCTGATTCAATTAATTCATCAGCCTTTCGCCTCGAACAGTAACCCAACCTAGAAATTGCCTGGTTTAAACGTAAGTATTCATTCTTCACGATAATACGTCCTTAATAACTTAATTATCATCAGACAATATTCCCGTGCTTTGTCCAGCCATATGATGGATTTTATTGGAAATAGTTTCCTTAGCATTATAAACACTATCGGAAGCCATTTTAATTACACCTTCACTCTTTTGCTGAATGCCATTTATTGTCTGGGCTGTCACATCTTTTATATTGGCAACCGAACCAGACGCACGATTGTATAAATCTTCACTACCATCAGCAAGATCCTTGCGTAATTCTTCACCAGACTTTGGTGCTGATAAGATGCCAAACAAGAAACCAACGAGACCACCAAAGAAAAAACCCTCAAAAAATTTATTTGCCATTTTATTAACTCCTCAACTAACTTTACTACCAACTATCATTTATCATTATTACTATTTTTTAGATAAGCCTGAATACCTGAAAATATACCAGCACTAAGCACACGAGAGTGAACTTTGGCCTGTTTAGTGACATTATTTACATTACTGTAAACATCGTCAACGGTGTGGGTAATTTGATTAACTTTGCTGTTTGCCACGTTTTTAAAATCACCGACCCCACTTAATAATTTATTAACTTGAATCAACGTTACGCCAATTTCCTTGTCTACCGTGCCAGCTAATTTTTCACAAGCTGATAGGGTTTTAGTTAACTGTAAAACCACCGGGACAATAAAACCAGTCAAAAATAAAACACTAACAGCCAATAACCCAAAAGATAAAACTACAACATAGTCAAGATTTGAAACAGATGCCATATTAATTTTAAATTCCTATCGATGTTGTAAAGGTAAAACCGAACCTGATTCCATTTCAAGCTCTTCGCGCTTTTTGGCTGCAGCTAATTTACCTGCAGCTACAGCGCTTTTAACTCGCGATGTCTGTTCTTCAATAACTAACTGACCATAATTTAAGGCTCCAGCATAAAAATCAATAGTTTCATCGACAATTTTACTAGCTTTATCCGGCAGGTTTCGAGCCTTAAGTTTAATATTTTCTCTGATTTCTGCCCCTGACTTGGGTGAAGATAAAAGTGCTAAAACAAAACCGGTTAATGAACCAAAAATCAAACCCAGGAACCAGGTACTTAATGAAGAAGACCCCTCTTTACAAGCATAACAACTTTGATCTTTCATAAAAACACTCCATTCAATTTGAAATTCAAACACAATTATAATAAAAACATTATTTTAATTATATAGTAAAAATAATAGCATGATTTAAATATACGCTAAAAGTTAAAATTATATGTTAATTATTAGTGCAAAGTTAATTCTTTGATTTCTAAAAATCGGCTAGCTAAAATGTCACAAATGTGCTCAGCAATAGCTCTTTTAGGCATTCGCGGTAATGTTTCTTTATTACCATCATTGCTTAAGATAATTACTGCATTATCATCCGAACCAAAACCAATTTCTGGCACAGTAATATCGTTAGCAATTATTAAGTCAAGCTTTTTACGCTTGAGCTTTTGCGAAGCATTTGACAGTAATTCTTCAGATTCAGCAGCAAAGCCTATTATGATCTGGTTTTCGCGCTTAACTCTACCTAACAAATCAATAATATCAGGATTTTGGGTTAAATCTAGAGTAAAATCCTCAGAATCGCTTTTTTTAATTTTATGAACTGATACAAATAAAGGCCGAAAATCAGCTACGGCAGCCGTCATTATCAATGCATCACAAGTATCAAACTCCGACTCAACCGATTCTTGCATTTCTTGAGCAGTTTCTACGAGAATAACCGGATAACTACGCTCCACTTTTACAGTTGAAACCAAAGTCACATCAGCCCCACGAGCATAAGCAGCATCAGCCATAGCTATACCCATTTTTCCCGAAGATCGATTGCCAATAAAACGAACTGGATCAATTGGCTCTCTTGTGCCACCAGCTGTTATTAAAATTTTCTTCTCAAATAAACTGCCATGAACTTCTAACCGTGAAGCAACAATTTGAGCAATTGAGGAGATCTGAGCCATTTTACCATAACCAATATCACCACAAGCCATTTCACCAAATTCGGGCGCAATAATTTGATATCTCAATTTATGTTCTAAAATGGACAAATTATGCTTGGTAGCGGGATGGTCATACATATTGGGATTCATTGCTGGAGCTATAAGAACTTTAGCTTTAGAAGCCAAGACAAAAGTAGTCAATAAATCATCACATATGCCATGTGCCAATTTAGCAATAATATCAGCTGTAGCCGGAGCAATTAAAATAAGATCAGCTAATTTAGCCAATTCAATATGTTCAGGCTGCCAACTATCCTTAATTTCAAAATTATTCGTATGCACTTTATTGCGAGAAATTGTAGAAAGGCTTAAAGGGGTAACAAATTCATGGGCATTGTGGGATAAAACGCAGTGAACGTTGGCACCCATGCCTCTTAAACTAGAGATTAAATCTAAACATTTATAAGCTGCAATGCCACCGGATATCCCCAGAACAATAGTTTTGTTTTCCAACCCTTGAAAAGAAACCTGATTATTTACCAATTTTTTACTTTTTTTCATGACAACCCACTTATTGATTTAGACTATTGAAGTTATATTAAGTTCAGCGCTTAATTTAATCAATATAATTATATACTTAAATTCTATATTTTTGTACAATCTTAATGTATTAAAATAATCAAAAAAATAGGTGATTGCTGACATTTTAGTTAGCTTAAAATTAGCAATATATTAAAATTAATTTAAAATCATAATTTACCTATCGCTTGTTTTACAAACCAAATTTCAATAACTATTTATCACTAATTTAAGGAATCAATGAAAAAATTCTACATAACCACTGCCATTGATTATGTTAACGCCAAACCACATATTGGCCATGCTTATGAAAAAATTGCTGCAGACATACTTAGTCGATACCATAAAATACAAAACGAAAATGTTTATTTTCTCACCGGTGTTGATGAACATGGTGTAAAAGTCGAAAAAGCAGCTTTAGCTGCTAACTTAAGCCCACAAGAATTTTGTGATAATTTAGCTAAATCATTTCAAGAAGCCTGGAATAAACTAGATATAAAATATGATAAGTTTATTCGCACTACATCGCTAGAACATAAGGCCAGTGTCCAAAATATTTTTTTAAAACTAAAAGCTGCTGGTGCCCTGTATAAATCTAAATACAACGGACTATACTGTGAAGGCTGCGAAGATTTTGTCAGAGAGCGCGATTTAACCGACGCCAAATTATGCCCGAATCATTTACAAGAACCCAAAACCATTGCTGAAGAAAATTATTTTTTTGCTTTATCTAAATATAAAGCAAAAATAAAAACCTGGTTAGAAAACAATGATTCGGTATTATATCCTCTAAGTCGCAAAAATGAAGTCATTAATCAGCTTAACGATCCAGAATTAGCAGATTTCAGCATTACCCGACAACGCAGTTCACTGAACTGGGGGATAGCTGTTCCTGGCGAACCCGAACAAATCATCTATGTCTGGATTGACGCCTTGAGTAATTATATAACGGCAATTGGCTATGATCAAAACGAAGAAAATTTACATAAATGGTGGCCAGCTGATATTCAGTTAATTGGTAAAGATATTACCAAATTTCATAGTATTTACTGGATTGCAATGCTTATAGCCCTTAACTTAGATTTGCCTAAACAAATATATGCTCATGGGTTTTTAACTATTGAAGGACAAAAAATTTCCAAATCACTAGGTAATATTATTGACCCCGTAACTTTAGTTGATGAATTTTCAGCTACTGCCGTCAGATTTTACTTATTTAGCCAAATTAATTTTGATCAAGATGGTGATTTTTCCAGATTGAGCTTTATAAATTGTATAAATGCCTATTTAGCCAATAATTTAGGAAATCTATTAAATCGGACTATTACAATGGCAGACAGATATGCAAACAGTGAAATTCCTCAAGTTTCACCAATCGATATCACCCTTAAAACTATAGTCGAAGAGAATACTGTTAAATATCAAAATGCCATGCTCAATCTTCAATTTAATGAAGCCATAAATGCGACCTTTAGAATTGTAGACGCTACAAATAAATACTTGAATGAATCCAAACCATGGACCTTATTTAAAGAAAATAAATTTAATGAAACTAAAACAGTATTGTATAACTGTTTAATGATGTTAAATGAAATAGCTATTCTTATGTATCCTTTTACCCCAAAACTAAGTTATGATATATTTATTCAACTGGGATATAGTGATTCACAAATCGTTAAAATTACCAATGGACAAACACATAAATTAATTTCTGGTACCATAATAAATAATAATGGTCCGATTTTTCAAAGAATTGAAATGGCCAAAGAAACTGTGTAATTTATGAATAACCCATTATCAAAACGTATTTATATATTTGATAGCTCTAAGCTCGATTCAGAATATATAAATTATTTTGTAAATTATGGAAAAAGTTTTTCGCAAAACAACTTTAATAAATATTTTACCAATCTATATGGTATTTTCGCTCTACTACTAATATTCATTATATTATATGCCTTATTTCATTTAATTTTTAATCCTGATAAAGCATCAATTTATTCACAAATTCAATTTCATTTAAAAAATTCAATAGTAAATTTTTTAATATTTTTTTTATTTATTAATACTATCTATTTTATTAATAAACTATTTCAAATACTTACCGTCAACAGCCTGGAAATTAATAACAATGGTATTATTTTAATTTTTAAATATTATCATTCACCTTTACTTAGCTTTGATAATTTATCATATGTAAAATTAACCAGTTCCAAACTGTTTCCTCAACATAAAAATATCAAATTTCATTTTACGATTAACACCCAGCAATTTAAACTTAAGGATAAATTATGGATAATTTTTAGTTTACCATTATTTAATTTAGTAAAATTGAATAATGGTTTATTTTTAAATATTAATTTAAAATATCTGGACTCTAGTGAAGATTTATATAAACTAAGCACAGCAATTTCCAAATATATACCTTCATATTTAATTGATCCAAACTTAATTGATCAATTAAGTTTAAATTCGCATCTTGATACTTATACTGATATTTGGCTTAATTCGATATCATTAAGTAATTCGTATTCACCAAAAAATTTAGTTACTAATGACAAAATAGGTAACGGAAACTATCTTATTAAGGATATAATTGCCATTGGTGGTCAAAGCAAAGTATATCTTGGTGAAGATATTAATAATCAAAAAATAATCATTAAAGAATTTATAATACCGTCAAATACAACTAAAAATGTTCAGAAACGCATTTTACAACATATTATTACTGAAGCCAGCCTAATTAAACAATTAAATCACCCAAAAATAGTTAAATTTAAAGATTTATTTGTTGAAGAAAATCGTGCTTATTTGATTAGTAATTATATTGAAGGAATTACCTTAAATAAATATCCTCAAGAAAAGGTAAATGAAGCACTTTTAATTAAAATCATGCGCCAACTGTTAGAAATTCTTGAATATATTCACAGCCAAAATCCACCAATTATTCATCGCGACTTTACAAACGATAATTTAATTATTAATGAAGATAATGAAATCACCTTAATTGACTTTAATGTAGCCTGTCAACTAGAATCTAAATTTGCCAATACCATACCTGGCAAGACGATTTTCATGCCACCTGAACAGTTTCAGGGAAATCCGTGTCCGCAATCTGATCTTTATGCTTTTGGAATTTGCCTTTACATACTTATTACTGGCAGTGAACCAGAACCACTAACCCAGGTTAAAGCAACTCTAAATAATAATGAAGCTATCGCCAACATAATATTTAATGCCACAGCTTTAAATATTGAACAAAGATCGGTAAGTGCCAGTCAAATACTTAAAGATAATTTGTTTCTAAATTAATACTTACCAATCCTTGCAACTTATACTGTAAAATCATATTTAAGAACCAAATATCAAACTTTTAAATAATCCTTAATCAAAATTACTAGTAAGCAAATATGGAACAATATGATGTAATAATAATTGGAGCTGGTGGAGCTGGATTAATGTGTGCCAGCGTAGCATCCAGACGCGATAAAAAAGTTTTAGTCATTGATCATAATCAGAAAATTGGCCGCAAAATTATTATTTCTGGAGGCGGGCGCTGTAATTTCACGAACCTATATGCTAGCAGTGAAAATTACTTATGTAAAAATCCCCATTTTGTAAAATCAGCACTAGCTAAATATACCCCTTATGATTTTTTAGAATTAGTCCATAAATACAAAATTGAATATTATGATAAACAACATGGCGCATTATTTTGCAAAACTTCGAGCAGTGAAATTTTAAATATGTTATTGGCTGAATGTAAAAATACAACCTTTAAATTATCAACAACTATCAAAAAGGTTGTTAAAGACTCATTATTTGAAATATATACTTCCAATGGTAATTATAAAACCCAATCATTAGTTATTGCAACTGGTGGCCTATCGATTCCCAAATTAGGTGCTAGCGGATTTGGCTATGAAATTGCCCAACAATTTAGTCTTAAAGTCATTCCTCCTAAGCCGGCTTTAGATGGTTTTAAACTAAGCAGTGATGATTTACAATACTTTAAAGAACTGGCTGGCGTTTCGACAAAAACATTAATAAAATGTCGCCATAAAATATTTAACGATCCGATTTTATTTACGCATCAAGGCTTAAGTGGCCCAGCTAGTTTAAAAGCTTCTTTATACTGGCAAGAAAATGACGTAATTAAAATCGATTGGTTACCCAATATTGATTTTCAAGAAATTGTTCATAATAGTCAAAGTTTAAACATCGAAAATCTCTTAAATACTTATTTACCGAAAAGATTAACCTTAAAATTTTTAGAAAAACATAATCTGGCTAATTTACAAATTAATCAGTTAAAAAAACAAAATTTAAAAGATTTTATCGAATTACTCCATAACTATGAAATAAAACCAATTTCTACTATTGGATATCAGAAAGCTGAAGTGACTAAATACGGAGTTGACACGGATGGGCTTTTAGCTAATTCAATGGAAGTTAAATCCGTAAAAGGTTTATATTTTATTGGTGAAGTAATTGATGTAACCGGCGAATTAGGTGGCTATAATTTTCAATGGGCCTGGTCATCAGGATATGCTGCCGGATTAAGCGTTTGAATTTAAAGTACATAATTATTGCTTATGAAATTGACCAATTGTACTAACCTAAAGCTAAACCACCAGTAGATGTTTCCTTATATTTTTGATTCATATCTAAACCAGTTTCTTTCATAACTTTTAATGCTTTATCCAAACTTACCATATGTTGACCGTCACAGGCTAAAGCTAAAGCAACTGCATTTAAGGCTTTAACCGCCCCCATAGCATTACGTTCAATACAAGGAACTTGAACTAAACCCATCACCGGATCGCAAGTTAAACCTAAATGATGTTCAATACCTATTTCAGCCGCCTGTTCAATTTGATGAGGATTGCCACCAAGCATAGCGCAGGCTCCACCAGCTGCCATAGCACATGAAGTACCAACTTCACCCTGGCAGCCAACTTCAGCTCCACTGATTGAAGCATGCGTTTTGACTAATGCACCAATAACACTGGCAACAATTAAACCATTTTGCAACATATCTAACGATAAATTATTCTGTTCTTGTAAATAACGAAACACCGCAGGAATTAGCCCCGAAGAGCCATTAGTTGGTGCCGTTACTACTCTACCACCAGCGGCATTTTCTTCATTAACAGCAATTGCATAAACAGATGGCTTTAATTCATTTTCTAGGCTTTTATTGCTGCTATTTTCGTTCATTTTAGCATATAAGGCTTTAGCTCTGCGTTTTACATTTAAGCCTCCAGGTAATATACCTTCATTTTTTAAACCATTTTCAATACATTCATTAAAAACTCTTAAAACATCTTTAAGTCCAGCTCTCAAAACAGTTTCACTAATACCACAAATTTCCATATTAGCAATAACGATATTCCACGGCTTAAGTTTGGAATTCATACATTGTTCAACAAATTCTTGAGCACTATTGTAGGGAAAAGGTAAACTGATATTGGTCTGAAAATTATCTTTGGGCAATTCTCGAGTTAAAGTTTTTTGGTCAATTAATTCTATAAATCCGCCACCAATTGAAATATAAATTTCTTCAAAGATAATTTGCTCATTACTCGATAATAAAAATCTAAGCGTATTGGGATGGGGAAGGTCCTGATCATTAATTTTCCAAGCCAGAAACTTAATATTTTTACTAGGAATAAAATTTATAGAATTATTATCAAAATTTAGTTGCGTTAACTGCTCAAGGTAAGCTTTTGCACTTAAAATTTTCTCAACATCTGAAGTTTTAGCTTTTAATCCCATTAAACCTGCACAAATAGCTCCATCGGTTCCATGGCCTAGACCAGTTAAACTTAAAGATCCATATAACTCGACTACTAGTTGTAAATTAGCCAAAGGCTGAGACTTTGTCATTAAAAGTTGTAATACCTTATCTCTAAATTGATTGCTAGCAAGCATTGGACCCATCGTATGCGAACTGGATGGACCAATGCCAATTTTAAACATTTCTAACGGGCTAATTAAATCAGCTCTGAGTGGATTCATATTTTGATAAAAAAAATTGTTTGCAGTAATACGGCTATAACGTAAATTTTAAAATCTTAAGTTAAAATTTTATGTTTACAATTTAGATATGTAAACATTATAAATTAATTTAATAAATATATAAAGGTTTAATATAAATACAAAATTAATTTTTTATATTTAAAATTATAGTATCATTTTGAATAAATATGCAGGCAATCATCTCTATGCTTAAATTAACCTTGAATTATTTACTGACATCCCTATCACAACTACTCAATTTAAAGGAAAAATCATGATTGGTCTAATAAATTCTGATATTGAAAAATATGCAATGTCTAAAACATCTTTACAAAGCAAATTGCTTGACAATTTAATTGAAGAAACCTACCAAGAAATGTCTATGCCCCAAATGTTAAGCGGCCATCTTGAAGGCCGATTTTTAAAAATCATGGTAGAAATCAGCCAAGCTAAAAACATCTTAGAAATTGGCATGTTTACCGGATATTCAGCTTTGTCAATGGCTGAAGGTTTACCCGATAATGGTCATTTAACAACTCTTGAAATCGATGAAAAAGCGATTGGCATAGCCAAAAAATACATAAATCAAAGCAATTATAAAGATCAAATTACTATTTTAGCTGGTAATGCACTCGAAAATATAAAAAAAATGTCGGGTATGTTTGACTTAGTGTTTATTGATGCCGATAAAACTAATTATTTTAATTATTATGAGGCCATAATGCCTAAAGTAAAATCCGGCGGTTTAATAATTGTGGATAATACCTTATGGGGCGGTGAAGTACTAAATCCTCATACTGAAGATGGCATTGCCATTGATAATTTTAATAACAAAATAATGCAAGACACAAATGTAAGCATAGTTATGCTTACGATTCGAGATGGTGTTACACTAATTAGAAAGAAATAACGATTAGGTTAAAAGTAAATTCATGAATATCAAACAAATTTTAAAAGAAAATAGCATTGGCAAAAATGTGGTAATAAAAGGCTGGGTCAGAACCAGACGAGATTCTAAAGCTGGTCTATCTTTTATCGAAGTTAATGATGGATCATGCCTAGGTAATTTACAAGTAATCGCCGAAAATTCATTATCCAATTATGATACTGAAATTATTAAAGCAACTATTGGTAGTTCAATAATTGTTGAGGGAATTATCGTAGAATCTCCAGCTACAGGTCAAAAATGCGAACTTAAAGCTAATTCAATTAATGTTCTAGGTTATGCCAGTAATGAATCTTATCCTTTACAGAAGAAAAAAACATCGCTTGAATTTTTACGCAGTATTGCTCATTTAAGACCCAGAACAAATACCTTTGGAGCAATGGTTCGCGTGCGTAATGAATTATCTAAAGCTACCCATGATTTTTTTCAAAATAACGGCTTTATTTATTTAAACACACCAATTATTACGGCTTCAGATTGCGAAGGTGCTGGTCAAATGTTTAATGTAACTACATTTGACTTAAATAATGTACCTAAATTAGAAAATGGTGAAATTGATTTTGAACAAGATTTTTTCGGTAAACATACCAGTTTAACCGTTAGTGGTCAGTTAGAAGCTGAAACTTATGCCTTAGCCTTAAGTAAAGTCTATACATTTGGACCTACTTTCCGTGCGGAAAATTCAAATACCACAAGACATTTAGCTGAATTCTGGATGATTGAACCAGAAGTAGCCTTTAATGATATTAACGACAATATGGATTTAGCGCAAGCATACATTAAATACATCATCAATACCGTTTTAACCAATTGTTCAGAAGATCTGCAATTTTTTAATGATCGCTATGACAAGGGAATTATTGATACTTTAAAACATATTGTAAATAGTGATTTTAAACGCATTACCTACACGCAAGCAATTGATATATTATTAGATAGCAAAAAAACATTTGAATTTCCGGTGGCTTTTGGCTTAGACTTACAGTCTGAACATGAAAGGTTTTTAACTGAAGAACATTTTAAAGAACCCGTTATTGTCTATAATTATCCTAAAGAAATTAAGGCTTTCTACATGCGTTTGAACGATGACAATAAAACCGTTGCTGCTATGGATGTATTACTACCTAAAGTTGGTGAATTAATTGGTGGCAGTCAAAGAGAAGAGCGTTATGATGTTTTAGTAGCTAGAATGAAAGAAGCAAATTTACCGCAAGAAGAATATTGGTGGTATCTAGACTTACGTCGCTATGGTTCAGTTCCTCATTCTGGCTTTGGTTTAGGCTTAGAGAGAATGGTTCAGTTTGTGACTGGATTAGGCAATATCCGTGATGTGATACCATATCCGCGATTTCCTGGCTCCTGTGAGTTTTAAAAATCCAAGCAATCATAATATTATACGACTTATTCGCAATAAAACCAAACTAATAAAGCTGATAAATTATTTTATCTTTTGCTAAGTTCAAGTACTCAACGTTATTAATTATTTTAACTGAATTCGGCAAAATAATATTATCAACCGAGAACTTATGCGCTTTAGAAAAAACTATTTTACTGTCATTATTATCAAATACAATTTGCCGGTATTTAGCATTTTGCCAATTAGTTACATTGATTTTACCAATTTTATCAACCAAATCCAAAACAATTAAATTATCAGTTTTTTGAATTGTTTTTTGACCTGAAAATTTTAAATTATAAAAAGTCAAATACTTATTTATTGAGTAATCTTTAATCATTTTAGAATCATTAATAATCTGCGAATTATTAGTATCAATACCGACAACTTTATTTTTTGAACTAATTAAAATAAAGTTTGTAAAATTGGCAATTTTCTGATTATTATTACAGTTAATTTCATTAAATATAGCGATGATAAAACAAATAATCAAGCATAAGCATAGATAATTTACTAATTTAAATCTTAAAAAAAATAACCATATTACTATCACTAAATAATAAACTATAACAATTGTAAGATCTGGTGATGCAATATGAATTTTAGCAAATTCAAAAGTATTTAAACACTTAGCAATATTATTAAGTAAAACTACAAAAG
>JAKAZS010000114.1 GCA_021815785.1 bacterium | reverse complement strand
GTTTGGCTTTGGGCGCCCTGATTTAAAGGCTTTTCCGATGAAAAAATGGATGCAACTTATGACTTACCATGCTATTCGGGCGAATTTGCACTTATTAGATTCGCCCAATGAAGCTGGCGGCTATCATCCCCTGAAAGAGGCCTTAAGTCATTATCTGTTAAAGTCCAGAGCCTTGCCTTGTAAACCAAATCAAATTATTGTTGTCAACGGGTCGCAACAGGGCATTGACCTGGTGATCCGTTGCCTGCTTAATCCTAATGATTTAGTAGCTATTGAAGAACCTGGCTATTTAGGTGCCCAAAGAGCTTTTCAAGCTGCTGGAGCAAAACTGATTCCCATTGAAGTTAACAAAGAAGGTTTACGTGTCGACATCTTAAAAACAAACTATGATGTAAATAGTAAAAAAGTCTTAAAAATGGTGTATGTAACCCCTTCACATCAATACCCAACCGGAGCGGTGATGCCGTTAGCGAAAAGACTTGAACTAATTTCCTTTGCTAAGCGCACCGGAACAATAATAATTGAAGATGATTATGACAGTGAATATCGTTATGACGGCAGACCTATTCCAGCTTTAAGCGGTCTGGCCAAATCAGCGCCAGTTATATATATCGGCACATTTTCTAAAGTTATGCTACCAGCTTTAAGACTTGGCTATATAGTTGTGCCTGAGCCCTTAATCGATATTTTTACAAGCGCTAAATGGCTAACAGATAGACATTCACCTTTATTACACCAACAGGCATTAACGGATTTTTTAAATCAAGGTCACTTAGAACGTCATTTACGTAAAATGCGGCCAATTTATCTGGAAAAACGCCGAACCTTAATTAAGCTTTTAAAAGAATTATTTGGCTATCGCGTTAATATCCTAGGTGATGACGCCGGAATTAATATTTTAGCTCGGTTTCAAACCACGATTAGTGATGAAGAAATCATTCAAAAGGCCCGCGAACTTAAAATTGGTCTAGTTACAACCAAGTCGGACTATATAAGTAAACAAGTGTCCGGTGAGTTTTTATTTAATTATGCCGGTGAACCTTTGCCAAAATTAATTGCAGCCATCAAAAAACTGCCGAATATAATTTATTAAGGTACCGTTATAACGATACCGCTAACCAATATCGATAATAATAGCTATTAGACTGAATATAATTTATTAAAGTCTATCATAGCGATGTGATCCGTATTTTTAATTTACCAAATTAGTAATATACTAATTAAAAGATAGCCGCCATTGAATAATTTTATCTAAAGGAATATGAGCAAAGCAATTAAATATCAATTTAATATTTAAATAATTAAGGGGAAATTATGGTCAACTTAAAAGCCGAAAATGATTTTAGCAAACTTAGAGAATTTATAGTTAATAATGCCAAGACAAGTATTCATAAGCCATCCGGCATGCTTAAATATAATTATGTAACGCCAACGTGCAATGTTGAAGCCGGTAGCGACGATCAAAGCAACGTGTCATTACGATCAACACTAGGGCATTATTTACAGATGTATGACTGGGATGCCTGTTTTTTTAGCCAAGCCATGACAAGTATTGATATAAATTATTTAATCGAAGATGTTATCGCTAATTTTTTAAACCTAAAACACGCTGACGGCTATATTCCTCGAACGGTTTCACCTAATAGAATTTGGGATACCGGAGATATGTGTAAACCTTTTTTAGCGCAAACCTTGTTATTTGGTTATGAAAAATTAAAAAATCAAAATTATTTTAAATATATCAATGATTTAGATTGTTATTTGACTTTTTATGAGCGGACTCGTTTAGATAAATCAGGTCTTTATACCTGGCGTAATGTTTTAGAAAGTGGTGTAGATAATAATTTAGCTCTAATCTGGCCAATTGAAGCTAGTAAAGATGAGAATAAAGATATTGGTATTTTCCCCGATAGTCAATTATTAGCAGTTGATTTAAATTGTTACTTATATGAAGAATTCAGATCAATGGTTATATTAGCTAAAGTCAGTAATAATAATGAATTAGCCAGTAAATATACCCATAAAGCTCAAAGTTTAATGGCGAAAATCAATAATATCCTTTATGATACCAAGGAAAAATTTTATTTTAATGTTGAAAGAAAAAGCCAAGAATTTGTAAGAATTAAGAGTTGGACTAATCTTTTACCGGTTGTTTATAATATCGCTGACAATATGCTTAGTAATTCAATTATTGAAAATTTCATTCTAAATACCAACCATTTTAATCAAAATTCAGGATTGTCCTCAATGTCAAAAGCTGAAGTTTTGTATAATCAAGCGAAGCGGGGGTTATATGGTAGAGCCATTGTCTCTAACTGGCAAGGACCAATGTGGATATTACCTAATGCACTGATTTTACGGTTTTTAAAAAATACTAATTACAAAAACGAAGCTTTAGTAATTGCTAAAAAAGTTTTAAATACCGTTTGGAATAATATTAAAACCAATGGAACTATGTATGAAAATTATAACGCTCATACTGGAGAAGCACTTTGGGCACCACAATTTATGAGTTGGAATAGTTTGTGCTTGGAATTAATTGATTTTGTAGAAAATAATTAATAATTGGATTCAAAAGATGTTAAATAATTAAATTTATCGCATTGGTAAATTGTTTTTTTATTTGTAAACCAGTTATTTAATTAATATTATCAATAATCATTTGCTTATTAAATTTTTCCCGATTGCGTAATTTTACTGATTACAAGAATCAAAAACATTGTTTAATTTAGGGTTATATTAATTGCTATCGTAAACAATTTTTCGATTTTTATAAAGGTCAACAAAATATGGTAAAAGACTTCTCAAAATTTGAACAGGTTAAATCCCAACCGGAAAATATATCATCAATTAATCAAAAATTAAGTTCTGAAGCCTATCGTACTGATTCCAAATTGGTTTCAAAAAATAACCAGCAAAAAACTGTATCTAACGCTATTCAGGATCATACAGAGCATAAAACTGGTAAATGGGTAGCTTTAACTTTCGATGATGGCCCTAGTCCAGTTTATACCCCTAAGGTCTTAGCCATTTTACATAAATTTAATATCAAAGCAACATTTTGTATTATCGGTGAAGAAGCTAAACGATTTCCTTATCTAGTTAAAGATATTGTGTCTAGTGGAAACAAACTTTGTGATCATACAATGACTCATGATGAACGATTACCGTCTAAATCAGATAAAGTTATTAAGGAAGAAATTCTTGGTGATAAACATGTATTAGAGCAAATAGTCCCTAATACGCCAATTGACTATTATCGTGCTCCAGGTGGAGCCTGGAGCCCACGTGTTCGAGAGCAAGCTGCATCATGGGGACTTGAACCCCTAGGCTGGTCAGTAGATACCCGTGACTGGGCTCGGCCCGGAGTAACCTCGATTTTAAATGCCGTTAAAACCGAGCTTCGCCCTGGAGGTGTTATATTAATGCATGACGGTGGCGGTAATCGCGATCAATCTATATCAGCTCTTAAACAAATAATACCAAACCTGCAAAAACAAGGCTACAAATTTGATTTCCCTGGATAATTATTAACTTTAAAGGAGTTATAATAGTCCGGGCGCTTGCGGCTCCAGCAATATAATCACCTTGGGATTATGCCAGTTGCGCCAAAAACAACTATCATTATTCAGTTTGGGGATAAAAGTAAATATATTCTATATTAATGTTATAATCTTAATTTTATTGGCTAAATTGATTAAGCTTATTTTAGGCTCTGAAAAAATGGTCGAATCATCATTGTCAATTTAAGGTAAATATTCAAAATGAAAAAAGTATTTTTAGCAATTTTAAGCCTGCTAATTACTATATTGTGTAACCAAGCCAATATGTATGCGCTTAACCAAAGTTCTAATCATCATAAACCAGTTATAGCCTTAGCTCTAGGCGGTGGTGGCATAAAAGGTGCTGCGCATATCGGTGTTTTAAGAATTTTAGCCCAAAATGGCATTAAAATTGACTATATAGCCGGATGTAGCATGGGCTCAATAGTTGGAGGATTATATTGTGCGGGTCTTCCATTAAATAAAATTGAAGAAATTTTAGTAAAAAAAGAGCTCCAAAAAAAATATGCACCAGGGTTTTTAACACCCAGAGTACTATTAACACCACTTACTAGTTTGAAAATATTAGGATCCCATCGCCATTATGCTGGGTTATTTAATAGCAAAAAATTTGAAGCTTACCTTAATGACCTTTTACCTGATAACAAAAAAACTATTGAATCGTTAGATATTCCTTTTTGTGCAGTTGTAACCAATCTTTTAGATGGTAAATCTTATAAGTTAACCGTTGGTAGTTTAGCTAAAGCAATTGTGGCAAGTTCGGCTTTGCCACCATTTGTACGTCCTGTAGTAATCAATAATTGCTTATACGTAGATGGAGCTGTTCGATCAAATGTCCCAACCGTCTCAGCTCGGCAATACAATCCGGATATTTTAATTGCTGTTTGTGTAGATAATTACCTGGAACCAATGCATAAGAATAACTTTCATTCAATGAAAAATGTAGCTGCCCGAGTACGAGATATATTAGTTTTTGTTGCTGATGAACATCATTTACAAAAAGCTGATATCATTATTAGTCCTGAGGTTGATGAGATTCCAGTTTTATCAAAAAAAACTGCTGATGTAACAAAGGCTATTGCAGCTGGGGAAAAGGCTACACAACAAATACTTCCTCAAATTATGGCATTAATTAATAATTACAATAGTAAAAAATAAATTCGCAAAACTTGTTTGAGAAAATTGATTATATTAAAAAGTACAGAATGACCAAAAAAATTTTAAGTAACTTATAATTATCCATAGCTATAAGTAAAAATATCAAGTTTATTGGTTTATTAATGAAGTACAGTATTATGCATATCAACATAAAACATATTAAAGCAAAGATACAAAAACTTAATTTAGGAACTAAAACATTGACTGAATTGAGAAAAATGCCTGATGATCAAAACAAGTAACATATTTGCCATTAAATTTTACAAATTGGACTGAGCCATCTTGAGAAATTACAATGACTAAAGCATCTGGCAATTCTCGACACAATCTATAAGCAGAACGATGCCTGGTACCAACAGCTTTTACCGATTCGATTCTAATTTTTTTAGCTTCAACATCAAGGGCTCGAGCTACTGACATGACTTCAGAAGAATCACAATGAATTTCAGCTCCAAATCCGAGTAATTCAAACCGTTTAGTCATGACAACAGCACCGTCACATGTAGATAGCGCAGCTATCAAGTGCGACATTTCAAAAATAGCTTCATCAAGATTAGTGATGAGCGGATCGTGACTTGTCTGATAATCATGCCATCCAACTAATCTATTTTCGTTATTATTATTCATACCACTTTGAGCCAAACTATTCATCACTTGAATTATTAACGATCGAAATCGTGCTCTTGGCTCATTTTCAGTAAACTGATATTTTATACTAATAAAAGGATTCTCTTGGCATAACAATCCGGCTTTTTCTGGCGGTACCATAATTAATGTTCCACCATGATTAAAAGCATGGACAGCTGCAATTATTCGCTTCATCATGTGCTGGTCAATTTCACGCGTTAAATCAGGGTTTAAGTTAGCCCAAGGCATTTTAGCTTGACGCTTGGCTTCTTCATGAATATCCAGTCTTTCTTGCCTTATCTCCTCAAAATTTTCTTCAAGCCATTTGGACTGAAAAACGTTTAGTGACGAACCAAAAACTTTTCCTTCACTTAATAATCCTAACGTGTAATTGCCTTTGCTAACCTCAAGATGGCCTGGATTGGTCACACTTATAACTAAAGCATTGGGTAATGGAGGCGCGCTAGCTCTACCTCCATGCAATGAATGCAACCATCTTGGACCAGTTTGAATAATACCCCAGATTTCAGGTCCTTGTTCACTATCAATTCTCACACCAATTAACGCTCGCGGAAAACTTGCGGCTGAAGACAATTTACGAATTTCATGATCGCTAAAAGGCAAGTATTCGGTAAATTCCAGTTTGTGTAAACCATTGGGCGGACCGCCTTCCGGTGGAAATATATCGGGTTCGGCAATAATAACGCGAAAGGTCAGAGCTGTTCCTTCATGCCTTAATAAGCTAGATTGATAACAAGTAGATAAAATATTTTCAACTGATTCAAGCGCTGGCAATTCAATCTTATCAAATAAATCACTATGACTTATTTCATTTTGCTGTTTGTCCCAGTTCTTAAAAATAAATGAAGCTAAATCTTTAGGGTATAAATGGTTCATTTTAAATGTTTCCTACGCATAAGTTAAATATTGCAAAATAATTAGTCATCATCACCACCACCGTCATCCCCACCACCAAAGCGCGAGAAAAATCCA